>JBJFAG010000001.1:0-1545 GCA_051887795.1 Candidatus Coproplasma sp.
GTCCTCGTAACAATCAGTAGAACAGTTATAGCACTTTGCATAATAAAAGTCAATAAGAGCCTTATGATATAAATAAAAAGGTTGTTAGAACAGATGAGTAAAAGTGAAATCGATTCGATTAAAGAAAGCATAATAGCCGCTGAAAAATTAAAGGGAAAACTATATTCGCTTTGCGAAAGTTCGGTTGAGTGGATAATAGCGAATAAGATTCAAGACTTGAAACAGATTGATTCGGTGTTTGACCAAATCCTTGGGTTTGTTTCGGAAGAGCAGTTTAACAGCTTATATTGGAGGCTGTTGAATTATTTGGAAACCTTTGATAAGGGAGCAGGTGCGGAATATCGCCGTATCGAGGAACTTCTGAATGAGGGCGAGTAGTTATAGGGCAATTGTTGTATGAATGAAATTAGAGAATTAATTAGTGAAAAACTTAATGAAATAGAAAAGCGAGAAAACATAAAGATTTTACACTGTATTGAATCAGGCAGTCGAGCGTGGGGTTTTGCCTCGCCTGATAGCGATTATGACGTAAGATTTATTTATGTGCGCCCCAAAGAGTTTTACCTGAGATTGGATAAAACCCGTGATGTTATCGAGTGGCAATTAGATGAAACTCTTGATATTAACGGATGGGATATTAAAAAAGCGTTGCAGTTATTATATAAGTCAAATCCAACGTTGTTTGAGTGGAATTCTTCCCCGATTATCTACAAAACGACGAAAGAATGGGAGGGTATTTCTGCGATAATCGACCATTACTTTGTCGCAAAAGCAGGGCTTTACCATTATTTAAGCACAGCAAAAAGCAATTACAGAGAATATCTGAAAGGCGAAACGGTTAAGTTCAAGAAGTATTTTTATGTGCTTCGTCCATTACTTGCTTGTAAGTGGATACTTGCGGAAGGAACGCCGCCGCCAATGCTTTTCAAAACGCTTATGGATAAGCATTTGGACGAAGAGGTTAAACCTGACGTATTAAAATTGCTTGATTTGAAAATGAATACTCCGGAAATTACAGAGGGGAAACGCTTTGACAAAGTGAACGATTACATAGATAAAAATATCGCTCAAATGGAAGAGGTGATAAAAAATCTTCCCGACAAGCACGAGCAAAGTTGGGAGGAGCTAAATAAGATATTTATAGATTTGTTGTAGTCTACACAGGTAATTATGAATAAGTTTATTGACAAGAACGCCAACAAAGTTTTACTACTTGGCGGACTTGAAATCAAGTACGCCAAGACCGCCAAAACATAAGAATAGCGGTGGCGTAATTCATTATGAAAAAAAGCACGGTCGGAAGACCGTGTTTTTGCTTTCTTGCAAATGACAGCTATTTTGTACACATAAGCCAAGTCTTAATAGCTTGAACTTCTTTACTGTAAGAAAGACGTTCGGGCTATTTTGCTATATTGAGGAATTTAAAAACTTCCGCAAATGAAAATAGAGCCGATAGAGCAATCACGCTCTATCGGCTCTGCCGTTATTTGTAGGTTTATTATCTTCGGCTCAACCTAAAAATTTACTATACTAATACTTATATAC
>JBJFAG010000002.1:0-1545 GCA_051887795.1 Candidatus Coproplasma sp.
AGCGTGACGATAGGCAAAGTTATTCCGACAATCCAGGCAGTTGCGTTCTACGATTGCAATATCAGTACGGTATATTATAAGGGTACCGAAAGCGATTGGAGTACGTATTCCGCTAAGATAGGCGACGACAACGATTGTTTAACGGGTGCAACGAGGTATTATTACTCCGAAAACGAGCCTGCCGTAAACGAGGAAGGTGCATACGACGGCAACTTCTGGCACTACGCAGACGGCGTTGTTACCGTCTGGAAGAAGTAAACGGTTTAATAATTTCAACCGACAAAAGGCGGGGGAGCAGTAAAGCTCCTCCGCTTTAAATTTGCCCATAATGCATATGCGTTTTGTTTTATTGTTTTTATGAAAGTTATTGACATTTTTTGTGATTTGCTGCATAATTATACGTGTTATGTGATTTAATTTATTATCGCAACGGCACAATTAAAGCCAACAATAAGGGAGTTTTTGAGAAAAAATGAAGAACATCAAGAGAAAATCAATCATTGCAGTGGGACTTGCCGCACTGTCAACGCTGGCGCTCGGCGTCGGTGCGATTATGCTAAGTAACACCAAAGAGGACGCTACGGGGTTTAAGGGAACGTATGACCTTTCGGCATACGCCGCAACAGGCATAAATAAGATCACCGTAGGAGGAAAGGAAATCGAAATTACCGATACCGCAACGTTCAGCTCCACAGACGGGGCGTACACCCTTTGCCTTACGGTTGTGGATATGGCTGATTTCGGGGAAGAATTTACAACCCCTTTACAGGTCGGCTATAAAGTAGCGGAGGGCGGCTATTATTACAACGGTTCAGAGCTTGGATTGTCAAACACCGTCTACAGCTCTATCTCGTTTAAAGACGGGCAAAAGTTAGCTGCCTCCGATGTTTCTTTGACCGGTATCACAAATCCCTGTTTCGTAGTTGCCGAAGTTTCTGCAAGCAAGGTCAAGCTTTCAACTCCCGACTGTATAGTTGCGGCAGAGTCGGGCTTTGAAATCGTCGACGAGCATATGGACCACGTCTACCTTGTGGGCGAGTCGCTCGATACGGCTAACCTCGTCGTCAATTCAACCTGGTCGTATACCGTTGGGGAAGAGGTTAAAACCGTTAGCAAAAAGCTTGATTCTTCCGCTTACACTGTAGGCACGGTCGATACGGCTATAGCTGGCGAAAAAACCGTAACTATCAGCTACGGCGACTATGCCGCACAGACTATTGATATAAGCGTACTTGACGGCACGCCTACGGTAACGGACTACACAGCAACAGTAAACGTCAGCGCGTCTCACATCGGAGCGAATGGCGAGCTTGTGGACGGAGTATACACCTTCAAGTCTGTTAAGGACGCCGTCGACTTTTATGAAAAGAGCAATTTGGATAGCATTGTATACAAGATTATCAAAGTTGGCGAAGGTACTTATACCGATAAGATTACAACCGACCTTGACAATCTCGTGCTTATAGGTGCAGGCAGTGATAAGTCTGTTATGACTTACTCCGCAGTTGAATCGACCGTCGACCCCGTATCGGGCAATGAATACGG
>JBJFAG010000003.1:0-1539 GCA_051887795.1 Candidatus Coproplasma sp.
GAGTACCGACCGCAGGGAGTGTACACAGACGTACACGACCAAGGCGGCACGGACTGCAACGCCGAAATACGACGCTTATATGAAGAGAATATTAAAAGCCGAAGTATTCTGCAGCGTTGTTGTAGCACACATCCTCTACAATCTTTCCGAGCGTTTCAAGCTCCTCTTCGGGATACTGACCGCTCTCAACTAAGTTGCCGAGCATATTGCAGAGTATTCTTCTGTAATATTCGTGACGGGGATATGCTAAGAAGGAACGGCTGTCGGTAAGCATACCGACGGACTGAGCCACTAAGCCAACCTGCATAAGCGTTTCGAGGTTGGTCTTCATGCCGTCCTGCTGATCTAAGAACCACCAAGCGGTACCTACCTGTACTCTGCCCTTGATACCTTCCTTCTGGAAGCAGCCTGCAAGTACGGTGAGCGCATAGTTGTCGCGAGGGTTGAGGCAATACAAAATGGTCTTAGGAAGCGAATCGTCGGCGTCAAGCTCGCCAAGGAGTGCGGAGAGCTTTTCCATATATACGGAGTCCTCGATTGCGTCGAAGCCGGTATCGGGACCTATCTTCTTCAACATGCTCTTGGAGTTATTGCGGAGAGCGCCGATGTGGTACTGCTGTACCCAGCCGTACTTTTTATACTGCTTGCCGAGGAATACGAGGATATAACCCTTGTACTTATCCTGCTCTTCTACGGTAACCGTCTCGCCGTTCATACCCTTTAAGAAGATTGCGTTAGCCTCTTCATAGGTGGTAGGAGCGTAGCAAACTACGTCTAAGGCGTGGTCGGAGAGCTTGGAACCCATCGAATCGAAGTAAGCAATTCTGTCAGCAAGAGCGTCGCAGAGGTCTTGCAGCGTCTTAATCTCCTTGCCTACTACGCCGGCGAGCTGGTTAACCCAGGAAGCGAACCAGCTAAGCTCTACGTTGATTGCCTTGTCGGGTCTGAATGCAGGGCGAACCTTAACCTTCAAGGTGGGGTCTGCGTTCATCTTCTTGTGCCATTCAAGGCTGTCTACAGGGTCGTCGGTGGTGCAGACGGTCTTAACGTTGAACTTATACATCATCTCCCTAGCAGTAAGGGTTTCGAGTACTTTGTTAGCCTCGTTCCAGATCTTCTCTGCATTCTTGGGGTTGATTACGTCGTTAATGCCGAAATACCTCTGCATTTCAAGGTGTGACCAGTGATAGAGAGGGTTGCCTACGAAGTAGGGCATGCTCTCAACGAACTGCATATACTTCTTGTAGTCGTCGTCGGGACCGGAGATAGAATCCTCCTCGTAACCCCTTGCACGGAGCGCACGCCACTTGTAGTGGTCGCCGTACCTGTCGCCTGCGCCCAGCCATACCTCGGTGAGGTTTCTGAACTTCTTATCTTCATAGATTTCCTTGGGCTGAAGGTGGCAGTGATAGTCTATTATAGGCATCTTCTCTGCATGTTCGTGATACAACTTTTTTGCCGTCTCGGTCTCAAGCAAAAAGTCTTTATCCATAAACTTTTTCATAATTTATAACGTTACTCCTGTTTTGAAAATTGCTA
>JBJFAG010000004.1:0-1534 GCA_051887795.1 Candidatus Coproplasma sp.
TGAAAGAAACGATGATTGAAAAAATCAGCATAACGGGACCTCGTATTGCCATTCGGATAAGCACCTGATAGGCGTTTTGAATATTGGTTACGTCGGTAGTCAGACGGGTTACGATTGACGCCGTAGAAAATTTATCAATGTTGGAAAAGGCAAAAGTCTGAACGTTATCGTACATATCCTGTCTTAAATTAGCCGAAAAGCCTACCGAAGTTTTTGCGGCGATATGTGCAGATAATATGCCTGAAGCGAGTTGCAATATCGCAAATATTAAAAGGGCAATCCCGTATTTCCAGACTGCGCTCATATTGCCCAGGTCAATGCCTTTATCAATGAGCTCCGCCATACAAAGCGGTATCAGTATTTCAAACGCCGCTTCAATAATAGAAAGCAGAATCGTAAAAGCAGTACCTTTTTTATGCTTTCTCAAGCTTTTTGCCAACGTTTTAATCATATATTTTACTCCTTATAATGTAGCACGCTACACTTAATGCCTGAATTAAAGCCGGATTTGCTCCGGCTGAAAATTATTTTTCCAGATTGTGAAGGACGGAAGCTAACGTCCTTTCAAGCGTTTTAATCTCTTCGTCAGTAAGACCTGCCAGCATACTACTTTCGTTTTCGTTAATCGTACATTCCATATCTTTGGCAACCGTTATGGCGTGTTCTGTTAAAGATACAGCTTTGCTACGGCTGTTGTCATCGAAATAGGTATGAACTATTCCGTTCTGTTCCATTCGTGAAACTAAACCCACAACGGTGGGGTGGCTTACGCTTAACTCCTCCTCGATTTCCTTTTGCGTTGCCGTTCCGCCTTTTTCTGCTAAAAACACGACAATCCGACTTTGCGACAGGGTCAAAGAATGATTTTTTAAATCTTCGTCCGCCTTGATTTTCAGTTTATCGTTGATGCTCTTTATCAGATACCCGATATGATGACGATTCATAACTTCCTCCCATAAGTGTAGCACGCTACATATTATAATACATTAATGGTCTAACTGTCAAGTATTTTTTATTGTTTTCTTTGTCCGAATAATAAATTTTATAGCCGCGCCTTTTCAGGATGCCGTTGCAAAAGACGCAAAGAGCCCGATTGCTCGGACTCTTTGGAAATTAATTCGCTATTTGTTTTATAATTTTTTTCGTTTACTCCAAGATTAAATACCATAATAGGATTAAAAGAGAAATCCCACGGATATTGTTCCGAGGGAATTCTCACATCGTTTGAAAGCACAATTCTTTAAATTTAGTTTATAATCCCTATGGGAACTGCGCTTTATTCGGGTTGTTTTTTTTGTTTCGGAATAAAAATTTTAATAAGAAATCTTCAAATAAATATTTTCACCGCTTGAAATTTGCTTGCCAACTTGAAATAGATATGCTATAATCACTAAGCAAAGTTGGTTGAAAGCGTGGTAACTACTCCCTTTCAAGTTAATTTTACAACCAAAACAATATGGCCTTGTGGTCAAGCGGTTAAGACGGAGCCCTCTCAAGGCTCAATCCCGGGTTCGATTCCCGGCAGGGTCACCAA
>JBJFAG010000005.1:0-6206 GCA_051887795.1 Candidatus Coproplasma sp.
CTTCGATATGCGAATCGGGCGTTTTGTGGGATAATACGACCAACGTCTCGACGTGGCGGGTTTGGGGGAACATGTCGAAGGGGGTGACGGAGACTATTTCATAATAGCCGCTTTGAGCCGTACCGTCATAGGCGGGGTTTTTGATAAGCTGCCCGTCTACTTCCTTCAGGCTTCCGCACAAAATCCCCAGATCCCTTGCAAGGGTTGCGGGGTTGCAGGATACAAGCACCACCTTTTGCGCACCGCTTGCGAGTATGGCGTTGCAGACAGACCTCTCCATGCCCTTTCTGGGAGGGTCGCAAACAATAACCCTATCGCTTCCTTCGGTTAAGCGGAACACCTCGTCCAGCTTGTCCTCCACCGCACCGCAGATATTGAACATTTTATCGGAGAGATTGTTCATCTCTTTAAGCTCATCGGCACACTCCACCGCCTCTCTGACGATTTCGATGCCGTAAGCCGCCTTACACCCCTTGGCGAGCAGTGCGGTTAACATACCGCCACCGCTGTACAAATCGACCGCAACGCTGCCCTTGGAGCATACGTTTGAAGTAACGGCCTTATACAGTTTGGTCCTGACGTCGTCGTTAATCTGTAAAAACGTATTTGCCCCCGCCTTGAACTTTATGCCCATATCCTTACCGTCAAAATAGCCCTGACCATAGCATATGTGCCACTCTTTGCCGAAAATCACGTTGCCTGTAGTGGCGTTAACGTTGAGCAGAAGGGTGAAATTTTTAAACTCTGCTTCCAGCTTACTTACAAAGCCGTCAAGCCCGATCACGTGAGAGGCGACCACGGTTATAATAAACTTACCGTCTAACTCCCTTGCAACCAGCTGACGGATATCGCCCTTACGGGTTTGTTCGTCATAGCCCTTTAACCCCTGCTCCGCCATAAAAAGATGTAAGAGCGAGATGAGTTTGGCAGACCAATTCTGCTGGAGGGCGCACTCCCTGATGGGTACAATGCGGTGGGAACGGGGAGCATAAAAGCCGATTACGTTCGTGCCATCGCCGTCCACACCCACGGGTATGGCCAACTTATTGCGATAGCCGTACTGCATATCGCTTGCAACGCAGTCGTCCACGGTTACCGATAAACCGCCGATCTTTTTAAGGCAGTTTTCAACGCTCTGACGCTTAAACGAGAGTTGAAGGGCATAGTTCATATGCTGCAGCTGACAGCCCCCGCACTTGCCGAAGTTAGGGCAGACGGGAATAGCCCTTTCTCTTGAAAGGGTGTTGACTTCAGTGAGCTTGCCGTAGGCAACCTTGCCCGACACCTTCAACGCCCTGAAGCTCACCTCTTCACCGGGCAGACACTGGGGGACAAACGCCGTTATGCCATTGCAATTTATAACGCCCTCCCCCTCGCTGCCGAGAGAGAGGACTTCGCCTGTATATTCTTTATTTTTTTCCATTATTATCTTCTGACTTTACCTATAAAATAATTAACCATGCTCTGGCACCTGAACACCAAAAAGTCGTATACTGCAAATATCGCCGTACCTAACGTAAAGGCAAATAAAACCAGGTACTGATTAACCACGTCGTACACCTGTTGAGGGAAGAGCGAACCGCCCAGAACCCCGTCGTAGACCAGGTAGTATCCTACAATCAACGTTGCGTCGAACCATAGTGCCTTAATGATAAACCAGGGCAGCCAACGCAGAATTTTACTCTTTATTTTTTTAAACAGTCCTGTCTGAATACAGTTGACAAGGGGATGCAGACCGAAGAACATTACAAAGGGAACCAGATCCCAGAACTTTGCCGCAGCGCCCATAATAACCGTCAGAATGCAGGAGCCCAGATAGGCGAGGAATCCACCGAGGTAAAACCTCTTTGAAAGGGGGAGCATAAGCGCTATTATACCTATAAAATAGCCCGTTGCAAGCAGCCAACCGCTAAGTATCCCCAGCGACAAAAATATTACCGTTATCGCACAGGCAATGCCCGATAACGCTATTTCAAAAGACTTGCTGTTCTTATTCTTTGGCATATCTTATAATTAACACCTGAAGCAGCTGTTGCACAGACAGTTAAGACAAGCGTTAAGCGCACAGCACTCAGCGCAGGAAGTACAAAAATCACCCATCTGGTTATCGCCTGAATAGCTCATATCCTGCCCCTGATAGACAGAACCGCCGCTGTTTTGGTTTTGCTTGTTGGCGTCGTATTCGATTTTATCGGAGAGCTTTTTGTACGCATCCTTGTACTTTTCGTTACCGGCGTCTAATCGCATGGCGATTTCAAGCTGTTTCTTACTTTCATTAACCCAATTTTTACGGTAAAAGACAACCGACTGCAGATAGTGCCACTCCGCATTGCGCTCGTTGAAAGAGTCAAGCGCACGTTGAGCGTCCTGCAAATTTCCGTCCTTTATAAGCTGTTCTACGCGAGCGTAGGCGTCGCCCGTTTCGGCCGCCCCCTCCTCGAATTTAACCTGCTCGTTGAGTTCGGCAATGAGTTCGTCACGGGCGGTTTCAATTTTGCCGAGCATCTTTGCCGCATTGTTGCCCGCCTCCCCGTCGAGGAACCTATCCTCCATATACTTTGCTTTAAGGGCGGAATACGCCTGTTCGATCTCCTCTGCAGTCGCACCGTCCGAAAGCCCTAAAATTTCCAAATTCTTCTTGTTCATTAATTGCGAACTCCTTTAAATTCTCAAGTATAATTACGGTTAACCTCAATATATATGCGGGTTAACCCTGTTTTTCGTCATCTTGCTTTTTCTTTCCGCACCCGCATTTGCCATAGACCAGGGCACGGGTTTTTAAGGGTATGCCCCTTAATATTATATTATCCGTTAAATCGTGATTGAAGTGAAACTTGATGTTTGACAGATGAAAACGCATATCCGCAAACAGAGAGTTGAAGATAAAGTCTATCTCCTCCTTATTCTGCGCAACAGCCTCGCACTTGGTCTTGGCCTTGAAGGCGTTGAAAAGCACGTTATACCTGCCCTTTTTCACGTCCTTATCGTAGTCGTCAAGGGCGTCGGCGAGGTATACCCATTTGCCAATATCGTAAATCAATGCATCGGTATGCTCGGTGGCATGTTCGCCCAGCACGTAGGCAGAGGCCGCCCGCATCATCTCGGCGGAGGGTTCGCACGCCTCATCGATAATCGCACTGCCCCGCCGCTCTATCTCCCTCTGACTTTCAATATATTGTGATATTATGCCTGAAAGCTCGGGGTGAGACTTAATCGCCTTTTTATATCCCCGTTTGAAGATAAACGCAAACGCTCCCTTTTTATCCCCGTCTACCTTATCGTCCAACAGCTTGAAGTAGGCGAGGGCGGTGTTTAAACAACCGAGCGTTAAGCTTATATCGTCGCTCTTGGCCATGGGGCGTCGTTTTAATATATGCAGGGCACAACGGCGTTTTTGCACAACCATATCGCAATTCGCGATATTATGCAGAAGGCAGGACATAAACGCCACGTCGTAGGTCAGCGCCGCCTTGGGCATATTACCGCACGACTTGCCGATAGACTTACACATTCCGCAGTACGATGCCTGATAAAGTTTTTCATCCTTAATAAAAAGATAAGGGTTGTCGGGTTGAATATATCCAAACATATGGGGCAATTATACCTGATAGAAGCCTATCTTCTTGTATACCTTTGCAAGCGTTTTACGGGCAATAGCGTTTGCCCTCTGCGCACCCGAAGTCAACACTTCGTTTAAATAATCTTTGTTTGCAAGCAGCTTTGCCTGCTCCTGCTGAATGGGTGCAAGCGTATCGGCAACCACCTCGCCGACGGCAAGCTTGAAATCGCCATAGCCCTTACCCGCAAATTCGGCAACGGCTTCGTCTATGCTCTTGCCAGAAAATACCGAATATATTGAAAGCAGATTGCTTACCCCCGGTTTTGTAACGGGGTCAAAGCGTATTTCGCCGTCGCTGTCGGTTACGGCACGCTTGAACTTACGCATAACCGTGTCCCTGTCGTCCGATAAGAAGATTGCACCGTTGGGGTTTTCACCCGATTTGGACATCTTCTTGGTGGGTTCCTGCAGGTCGTTAATCTTTGCGCCTACTTTGCGGAATATTCCCTGGGGAACGGTGAACGTGGGGGAATATGCGTTGTTGAAACGGTTGGCAATATCCCTGGTTATCTCTAAGTGCTGGCGCTGGTCCTCACCCACGGGGACGTAGTCCGACTGGTATAAAAGAATGTCGGCAGCCATCAGCACGGGGTAGTCCATAAGCCCCATATTGATATTATCCGCATGACGGGCAGATTTATCCTTAAATTGCGTCATACGCTCCATCTCGCCCACGTAGGTAAAGGTGTTTAAAACCCATGCAAGCTCTGCATGAGCGGGTACGTGCGACTGCAGATAGAGTATGCACTTTTCAGGGTCAACGCCGCATGCAATGTATAAGGCAAGCAGGGCAAGCGTCCTCTGCCTAAGCTCCGCAGGGTTCTGCCTGACGGTTATGGCATGCATATTGGCAATGGCATATACGCAGTCGTACTCCTCCTGCAGCTGCACAAAGTTGGTTATCGCCCCTATATAGTTGCCTATCGTTAAGTTGTTGGTGGGCTGTACCGCTGAGTACAACCGCTTTTTATTCTCTTCCATATTCTCTTATCCCTTAATCAGGTATTTACATTGAAACTAAATCGGTTTGCTTAACCGTATATACGGTGGATTCGACTTCCACGCCGTCCCTTTGAACGGTTATGGAAATGCTGTCACCAACCCTAACCTGCATTAACACGTCGGATATATATGCCATACGGTTAATCTCATGCTTAGTGCCGTTGATGTTTATCGTCTTTATTATATCGCCTGCCAGCAGGCCAATTTCTTCGGCGGGGCTACCCTCCATAGGGTTGGGCGAACCTTCCTCGGGCTGGCTTACGGTTACATCCGCTTTAACGCTGCCTGAATCAGTTGAGCTGTCGTATACGTAACGGCAATTAAGCTCAGAAACGGTTACGCCCAACCTCATTCTGTAGGTGTTGTGGTCGGTCTCGTCCAGACTGTTGTAATAAAGTATACCCTCGGCACAGGGGACGACGGTTGAAGCAGGAATAGCATAGTTAATGCTCACTACGTCGTCTTCGCCTGCATTACAAAGCGCTATTAACTCGCCTTGGTCGTTGAACAGACCGCCGCCCGAACTGCCGTGATCCAGATCGGCGTCCGTTCTCAGAAGATAGTGATAACGATTTATCCCCCCGACACTCAATTTTACAGGCTCTAAATCCACACTGATAATGCCCTTAGTAAGGCTTAGCCCGTTTCCTTTAGGATTGCCGAGGGCGTAGGCCGTCTGCCCTACCTCGTAGCTTTGGTTGACTTCAACTGCCTTTGCCGAGGGATATTTACTAACCAACTCAGCAGTCGACACCTTTATAATCGCCACGTCACATTCGGCAGAGCCGCCCACGTATTCGCACGTAAGCCCGAAGTTATCGTCGCTTGCTAAGACCAACTCGCCCGAATCAGTGGTGACGGGGGCATACCTGCTGCCGTACATATAGGCATATGCCTTGGTAAAAATCTTATCCTCTGCTACGGAGTTGCTGTTATAAATCATGTGATAGTTCGTTAAGATATAGGAGTAATCAACCTCCATTTTATACAAAACGCCGCTGCCCGTATAGATAGATTCCTGCGTACTCATGCTGTTAACCTGGAACGCAGTGTAGATTTTCATACCGCTTCTGAACAGCGATGAGAGGGAATTTGTGTCATCGTCCCGGGAAGAGTCAACGTTTTCAAGGTTGAGGAATTTTTCAATAAACTCCTCCCTCGTCATGTCGGGGTCGGTCTGTTTGTAGAACTCGTACAAATCCTCAACGGTGATCTTGGCAACCTCCCCTTCTTTGTCGGTCCCACCCTCATTGTCAACCTCCTCCTCGTTGGTTAACGTATAGGTTGACGTCGTACCGTCAGTATAGGTTATGGTAAAGTAATCTGCGGTACCGAAGCTGCCCGTTTTTTCTATGGAAACAACGTCTCTTGTCTTAACTAGACAACCGCTGAACGACATGAGCGAAACGGCAAACGTAAGCAGAGTACAGGCAAAGAGCTTTATTTTCATCTATCCTCCGAGGCGATCGACAAAAAATTTACAATAAGCCGATTATCCTAATACTCTAATTATATTATGCAAATGTTAAATTGTCAAAACAGAATAATGTATTTTTTGTGAAAATGCGGTCTGCGAAGTAAAATT
>JBJFAG010000006.1:0-1527 GCA_051887795.1 Candidatus Coproplasma sp.
ACCCTGAAGGCTGGGACGGCACCCCCTTCGATAACCCCGCCATTGAAAACTATACGGATGCAGAAATCTGGGAAATTCACGTCAGGGATTTTTCCAATAAGATAGCTTCTTCCCAATACAAGGGCAAGTATCTTGCATTTACCGAAACGGGGCTTACCAATTCCAACGGCGTTCCCGTGGGTATTGATTACCTTAAACAGCTCGGCATAACCCACGTTCATCTTCTGCCTTCATACGACTATGCGTCGGTTGACGAATCGAAGACTAACCAGTTTAACTGGGGCTACGACCCTCAGAACTACAACGTACCCGAAGGCAGTTATTCCACCGATCCTTACGACGGTGCGGTGAGGGTTAACGAATACAAGCAGATGGTTCAGGCTCTGCACGACGCGGGCATAAGCGTAGTAATGGACGTGGTATATAACCACACCTACGGCATTGATTCCAACCTCAACAAGGTTGTGCCTTACTACTATTACCGCTACAGCTATGACGGCGTGCCTTCCAACGGTTCGGGCTGCGGCAACGAGACGGCTTCCGAACGCGTTATGATGAGAAAGTACATAGTCGACTCGGTAAAATATTGGCAGAGCGAGTATAATTTAGACGGCTTCCGCTTCGACCTTATGGGTCTGCACGACGTTACCACGATGCAGGCGGTAGAGGAGGCGGTTCACGCAGTCAACCCCGAAGCTTTAATCTACGGCGAGGGCTGGCAGGGCGGCACTTCGACTCTGCCCACGTCGAGTGCGTGTACGCTTTCGAACCTTAAGAAGCTCAATACCAATAAACAGACGAACGGCGTAGCGATGTTTAACGACGTATTGCGTGATGCCGTCAAGGGTTCGGTATTCGATATCGAAGATACGGGTTTTGCAACGGGTGCAAAGGCAGCCTATCTCGGCAAGGTGCTGTTTGGCGTACAGGGTTCTGTAAATAACCCTGCCTTCTACGGTTCGGGCGTGTCGGTAAGCTGGTCTGCATACAACCCCACCAACGTTATTAACTACGTATCCGCACACGACAACAACACCCTTTGGGATAGAATATGTAAGGTCTACGGCCAGCAGGAGAGTACGCTGGATGAGAGAATCAAGATGAATAATCTCTCTGCTGCAATAGTGCAGACCTCGCTTGGTATTCCCTTCATGCAGGCAGGCGAGGAGATACTTCGTACAAAGACCAACCCCGACGGAAGCTTTAACGAAAACAGCTACAATTCCCCCGACTCTGTAAACAACATTGATTGGGAAAAGCTTACTTCAACCTCTTCCCAGTATGAAGTAATGCAGTACTACAAGGGGCTTATAGCCTTCCGTAAATCGTGCGAAACCTTAAGAATGGCTACGGCTGTAGATGCGGAGAATAATCCCGTCTGCGAGATAGTGGAAAAGCAGGGTGCATTCGTTGCGTTTACCATAACCAACCCTGAAACGGGTGAAAAGCTGCTTGTAATCTACAATGCCAATACAACCGAAAGCACGTTCACGCTTCCTACGGGCAGCTGGAACCTCTATATTAACG
>JBJFAG010000007.1:0-6182 GCA_051887795.1 Candidatus Coproplasma sp.
GCAATGGGCGTTGACAGGGAGCAGGAGGCGTTCATGTCGCTTGCCTTCCTCTCGCTTGCGGTTATCCCCCACGTAAAGCTGTTGGATACAGGCCTCTTCGATGTGGATAAATTCGCCTTTATGGATATAAACGCATAAGTAAAAATTAAAATAACCTACGGACGGGCAGACTGCCTGTCCGTTTTTTTTGTTCTTTTGTTACAAAATATTGTAAAATCTTTTTGAAAAAGCTTTTACATAGTCGGTTAAATATAGTATAATATAGAATAGACAATATAATGGAATAGTATCGGAGAGACTAATGGGACTTTTAAATTTTTTATCCAACGCCGACAGCCGTAAGGCAATCAAGAAGCTGGACAAGCTTGCTAATAAGGTAGAAGAGTTAGAACCTAAATATGCCGCAATGAGCGATGAGGAGCTCAAGGGACAGACGGCTATTTTCAAGCAAAGGCTTGCTGATGGCGAGACGTTGGACGACATTATGTTCGACGCATTCGCAGCCCTTCGCGAGGCGAGCTGGCGTGTGCTTAAGATGAAGCACTTCCACGTACAGATAATCGGCGGTATCTGTCTGCACCAGGGTCGTATTGCAGAGATGAGAACGGGTGAAGGTAAAACCCTCGTTTCCACCCTCCCTGCATATTTAAACGCACTTACGGGTAAGGGCGTTCACATCGTAACCGTCAACGACTACCTTGCAAAGCGTGACGCCGAGTGGATGGGTAAGGTCCACAAGTTTATGGGCTTAACCGTCGGCGTCGTCGTTCCGGGAATGGACGACAATGCAAAGAAGAAGGCATACCAGTGCGATATCATCTACGCAACCAATAACGAGCTGGGCTTCGACTACCTGCGTGACAATCTTAAAAACAACTTAAACGCAATGGTACAGAGGGAGTTAAACTTCTGTATCATCGACGAAGTCGACTCCATTTTAATTGACGAAGCGCGTACCCCCTTGATTATTTCAGGCAGGGGCGGCGAGAGTTCCAAGCTCTACGAGCAGGTGGACAGGTTCGTCCGCAATCTGCACGGCGGTTTCGACGACGACAAGAAGGAGGCGGAGAGCAAGGCACCCGTTAAAAAGAAGAAGGGCCAGCAGCTCACCGCAGAGGAAGAGGAAGTCAACCGCAAGTTAGAGGCTATCCGTAAGGATATGGAGACCTGGGACTATATCATTGACCGCAGGGACAAGTCGGTAACCATCACTGAAAACGGCGCTACCAAGGCAGAAAAATTCTTCGGAATCAAAAACCTCGGCGACATTGAAAATGCAGATTTAAACCATCACATTCAGCAGGCGTTAAAGGCGCACGAGCTGTTCGCCAAGGACGAAAACTATATCGTAACCGCTGAAGGCGAGATTATGATAGTCGACGAGTTCACAGGCCGTATAATGGTCGGCAGACGTTACTCCGACGGACTTCACCAGGCAATAGAGGCCAAGGAAAGGGTTAAGATCAGGGAGGAGAACAAGACTCAGGCAACCGTAACCTTCCAGAACTACTTCAGGCTCTACACAAAGCTTTCGGGCATGACGGGTACTGCAAAGACGGAAGAGGCTGAGTTCAGAACCATTTACAACCTCGACGTAGTAGTAATCCCCACCAACAAACCCGTTCAGCGTATCGACGCCCCCGACGTAATCTTCGCCACGGTTGAAAGCAAGAAAAAGGCAATCGTTGAAGAGGTCTCCAAACGTCACGACGTGGGCCAGCCCGTGTTAATCGGTACCGTAACCGTAGACAGGTCTGAAGAGATCTCCAGACTTTTGGTGCGTAACGGAATTAAACACAACATATTAAACGCTAAAAACCACGAGCGTGAGGCAGAGATAGTTGCCCAGGCGGGCAGGTTCGGCGCCGTAACCATTGCAACCAACATGGCAGGCCGTGGTACGGATATTCTGCTCGGCGGTAACCCCGAATACCTTTCAAAGAAGCGTATGAGGGAAGAGGGCTATGACCACGATATGATAGAGGTCGCTCTCTCCTATGCCGACAGGGAGTTTACCGAGGAAGAGCAGAAGGCAAGGGCCCGCTATGCGGAGCTGTATGCAAAGTTCAAGGCCGAAACCGACGCCGAAAAGGAAAAGGTAATTGAGGCAGGCGGTCTGTGCATTCTGGGTACCGAGCGCCACGACTCACGCCGTATCGATAACCAGCTGAGAGGCCGTGCAGGCCGTCAGGGCGACGTCGGTGCTTCGGTGTTCTTCATCTCGCTTGAGGACGAGCTTGCAAAGAGGTTTGGCGGCGAAAGATTAAAGAGCATTTACACCACGCTTATGGACGAGGACGATTCTCTCCAGTCCAAAATGCTCTCCCGTTCAATCGAGAATGCGCAAAAGGCAATCGAGGGCAGAAACTTCGGTATGCGTAAAAACACCCTGCAGTACGACGAGGTTATGAACGAACAGCGTAAGCTCATCTATGCAGAAAGACTTAAGGTTATTCGCGGCGGCGACGTTCACGACCAGATTTTAAAGTACATTCCCGACTACGTTGAAAAGATTGTACGCGAGACTGTCAACACCGACGCTATGCCCGAACAGTGGAACGCAGAGGAGCTTAACGCCGCACTTCTTCAGAAGGTATACCCCGACGAATGTCAGTTTACAATTACGGATGAAATGCTCTCGCGTTGGGATTACGAGGCGGCAATTCATAAGATTGTAAAGGAAGTTTCAAAGGCATACGAGGAGAAGATTGAAAACATCAAGAAGGAGACCTACGGTCAGGTTGACTTCCACCAGATAGAGCGTGACGAGCTTTTACGTGCAGTTGACAGGTATTGGGTAGACCATATCGACGCAATGGACCAGTTAAGAAAGGGCATAGGCCTCCGCGGTTACGCCCAGCAGGACCCCGTAATTGCCTACAAGCAGGAGGGCCACGAGATGTTTGAAGAGATGATCGACCGTATTCAGACCACAACCATCTCCCGACTTCTGAAGGGCAGGATAGTCCGCGTACCCGCATCGGCGGTAAGGGGACAGGCTCCCCAGTCGGTACCCCAGGCACCTGCGCCCAGGGCGCCCCAGACCCCTGTAGCCAAGGCACCCGCTCAGGCTCCCGCAACGCCTCAGGCACCCGCACCTAACGCAAACGTATCTGCAAAGGTTCCCACCCCGATAGACGACAAGGGCAATTTCGTACCCGTAGGTACCCCCATTCACCGCCCTAAAAAATAATAAAGAAAATTAACTATGTTTAAAGCAGACGATTACAGATTAAAACTTAAGGCCCTCACCGATACTCTGGCAGAGGCGAAGTATGCCTTGGATATCGACAATATCGGCACCAGGTTAGAGCAATTGAAGGCAGAACAGGAGAAGCCCGAAGTCTGGCAGGATTTGGAAAAATCCAAGCACGTTAGCAGGGAGATATCCTCAATCGAAAACAAGATTGCGGCCTATAACAGGGGTGAATCGGCAATTGCAGACGCCCTTGCGTTTATCGACCTTATCGAAGAGGCTGACGACGAGAGCCTGATTCCCGAACTTGAGGGAATGATTTTCACCGCCGAGGAGGATATAGAGCAGATGCGCATCCGTGCCTTATTAAGGGGCAAGTATGACGCAAACAACGCCATTTTAAACCTGCACTCAGGCGCGGGCGGCACCGAGGCGTGCGACTGGACGTCCATGCTCTATAGAATGTATCAGCGCTACTGTGAGAAGGCGGGCTTCAGGGTAACCGAGCTCGATTTGGAAAACGGCGACGAGGCAGGTATAAAGTCGGTATCATTTAAGGTAGAGGGTGAAAACGCATACGGCTTTTTAAAGGCAGAAAAGGGCGTACACCGTTTGGTCCGTATCTCCCCCTTCGACGCTAACAAACGCCGTCACACCTCCTTTGCTTCATTAGAGGTTATGCCCGAAGTCGACGACGAGGCGGAGGTTGAAATTCGTGACGAGGATATAAGAATAGACGTCTACCGCTCTTCAGGTGCTGGCGGGCAGAAAGTCAACAAGACCGAGACTGCAATAAGAATAACCCACTTCCCTACGGGCATCGTGGTAACCTGCCAGAACGAAAGAAGCCAGCTCCAGAACAAGGAAATGGCATTCCAATACCTCCGCGCCAAGCTCATTGAAAGGCAGATTGAGGAGAGGGAAGCGGCAGACGCAGAATTAAAGGGTGAGATTAAGAAAATCGAGTGGGGCAGCCAGATACGCTCCTACGTATTCTGCCCGTACACCCTTGCAAAGGACCACCGTACAGGCTATGAAAACACCAACATTCAGGCGGTTATGGACGGCGATATCCAGGGCTTTATAATAGACTATCTCAAAAAGACGGTTTAAAAATATAAATTAATCGTTGCCCGGCGGCAAATATAAGGAGAACAGGTTATGCAAAATCAACGCACTTTATCCTATCAGCAGGCAGCGGACGAACTCCGCACACACATTGTCAACCTCTACGGTAAAAAGATTTTCCCCCGCATGGGTAAAATCTTTGCCGACCAGCTCTTTTTAACGGGTACCGAGGCAGGCGGGTATTTAAACGTACTTGCCGACCTGGACGAAATTCACGTTAAAAGGGACACTGCGCAGTGTGCGTTAATCAGGCTTAAAAGGGCCGACTACATACTTAAAACCATGGTTGAAGCAGGGTTTTATACCGAGCAGGAGGCAGAGGATTTAAAGGTATTCTTCAGAAAGATTATCCCTGCAGTAAAGGGCTTGCTTGTTGAAGTTTACGGTAAGATCGACAGGGACAATGCCGCACTCCTCGCCCAGGCCGTTGCAGAAGAGAGCCCCGCAGTTGACGATACGCCGGTTGCTGAGGTTGCAAGCAGCGACGATGGCGGCCCCGACCCCGACGGCTTCTATGATGTAGTTTAAAAGAGTATTATGACTAAAGCACGGCATAGTATTATGTCGTGTTTTGTGTATTTATATAGCTATGTACGATTTAACCAACTATACTATCAAACCCGAACCCATCATTCTGGGTATAGAGTCAAGCTGTGACGAGACGGCTTGCGCAATAATAAAGGGCAGAAAAATCCTGGCCGACAGGATTATTTCCTCTGCTTCCGAGCAGGCGCTGTACGGCGGCGTCGTGCCTGAAATTGCAAGCCGAGCGCACACCGACGCCGTGGACGAGGTGGTGGCCCTTGCGTTGAAAGACGCGGGGATATCCCCCGACGAAGTGGATGCGGTTGCGGTAACCTACGGGGCAGGCTTACTCGGGGCGCTGCTCGTCGGGCTGTCCTTTGCCAAGGCGTTCGCCTATGCGAGGAATATCCCCTTAATTGCAGTCAACCACGTCAGAGGGCATATGGCTGCGGCATATCTCGTAGACGAGGAGTTAAAGCCCCCGTTTATAACGCTGCTTGCAAGCGGCGGGCATACGGCGATACTGCACACCAAATCCTATCTGGAGGCGGAGGTATTGGGGGGAACGTGCGACGACGCGTGCGGCGAGGCGTTCGATAAGGTTGCAAGGGTTCTGGGTCTGCCCTATCCGGGCGGTCCCAACGTTCAGCGCCTGGCGGAAGGCGGAAGGGCGTGTATAGATTTTCCCTCCGCACTCGTTCGCCACGGCGACGGTTTAACCTTTTCGTACAGCGGATTAAAGACTTCGATAATCAACTGCGTACACAACGCAAGCCAGAAGGGGGAGACAATCGAACCTGCCGACGTGGCAGCTTCCTTCCAGAGAGCGGCGATAGATCCGCTTGTCAAAAAGACGGTTGATTGCGCCATATTACGGGGTGTAACTACGGTTACGGCAGGCGGCGGAGTGGTTGCCAACGACTATTTAAGGGACGAGCTTTCAAAGGCCTGCAAAAAGGCAGGGTTAAAGTTAGTGCTTCCCACCAAGCGCTACTGCACGGACAACGCTGCAATGATAGCGGCGGAGGGATTAAGCCAGTATTTAGCCGGCAACTTCGCCTCCATGGATATCAACGCCAAAGCGGCGATAAAGCTTTAAAGCGGTTGCACGTTTAAAACAAGTTAAAATTGCTTTACTTTTAGTTACCGATTTAATATAATATAGCTACAACTTAATTTCAAAGGCGATGACGAAGGACAACGCCCCTTGATATCAGCTTTTCAGAGAGCTTTCGGTCGGTGTGAGAAAGTAAGCGTTTCAGGGAGGATATCACCTTTCAGCCCGTACCCCCAACGGCGACAAGTAAGGGTATGCGGATTCGTAACCCGTCAC
>JBJFAG010000008.1:0-2129 GCA_051887795.1 Candidatus Coproplasma sp.
ATGCAGGCGACAAGCGCATACCCGAAGTGGTTGCAGATATGGAAAAGGAGCTTGGAAAGGGCAATAAAAAACCCGAAATACTTGCAAAGCTTGCTCAATATGAATTAACGCTTTTAGACTGGGTAGAAAACCATAAAGGCAGTAAAAAGTACGTGGCAATCGCAGGCAAGTGCTGGCCCGCATTCCAGACGCAGTTCGGCTTTGTTCCCTGCTACGTAAACAGCCGATTAACGGGTAGGGGTATTCCCGTTTCCTGTGAAGTGGACATCTACGGCTGTCTGTCCGAATTTATCGGCACCTGCGTTTCGGGCGAGAGCGTAACCTTACTCGATATCAATAACACCGTACCTGAAGAGATGTACGAAAAGGATATAAAGGGCAAGTACGACTATAAATTCACCGACACGTTTATGGCGTTCCATTGCGGAAATACCTGCTCTACGAGAATTTGCCACCCCGAGATGAAGTACCAGAAGATTATGGCCCGTTCGCTCCCCGTTGAAGTGACTAACGGAACGCTTGAGGGCGACATTGCGGCAGGGGATATAACCTTCTACCGCTTACAGTCCACGGCGGACAATCACCTGTATTCCTACATTGCAGAGGGCGAGGTGCTGCCCGTTGAAACTCACTCCTTCGGCTCAATCGGCGTGTTTGCCATTAAAGAGATGGGGAGATTTTACCGCCACGTTTTAATTGAAAACGGTTTCCCTCATCACGGTGCGGTTGCGTTCGGACACTACGGCAAGGCCATCTTCGAGGTGTTCAAGTATCTCGGTGCAGAGAAGATTGGCTATAATCAGACTGAAAAATATTCAACGGAAAATCCCTTTTAACAGTTCGCAAAACCTCGGCTATGCGGTTTTGCCTGTACCGTAAAAATTTGTAAAGGTATGTTATGAGTAAATTGATTTTAGGTATTGAGTTCGGCTCAACGAGAATTAAAAGCGTTTTAATAGACGAGCAGGCCAAAGTTCTTTCAAGCGGCGGTTACGATTGGGAAAACAGCCTTGTAGACGGGCTTTGGTCGTATTCTTTAGGCGAAGCCGTTAAGGGCATGCAGGTAAGCTATGCCGAGCTTGTTAAAAACTACGGTAAAGATATAACCTCTCTCGACGCTATCGGCATATCGGGAATGATGCACGGCTATATCGCTTTAGATAAAGATGACAAGCTTCTCGCACCCTTCCGCACCTGGCGCAACACCAACACGGGCGAGGCGGCTGCAAAGTTATCCGAATTATTCAACTTTAACGTACCTATGCGCTGGAGCGTTTCGCAATACTATCAGTCGTTTTCAGACGGCTTAGACCACGTAAAAGACGTAGTATTTTTAACCACTCTTGCAGGTTATATACACTATCTTTTAACGGGCGAAAAGGTGTTGGGCGCAGACGATGCGAGCGGAATGTTCCCCTTAAGCGGCAACGACTACGACAGTCAGATGCTTGCAAAGTTCAATGCGCTTATCGGCAAGGACTTTAAGGAGCTTTTGCCCAAAGTCCTGCTTGCAGGCGAAAAGGCGGGAACTCTTACAAAAGAGGGGGCTTTACTTTTAGACCCCACGGGCAAATTACAGTCGGGTGCAATAGCCTGCCCTCCCGAAGGGGATATGGGTACGGGCATGATCTGCACCAACGCAGTTGCACCCAGAACGGGCAACGTTTCGTCGGGGACGAGCGTAAATTTAACCGTAATTTTAGAAAAACCTCTACAGAATTATTACAGCAATATAGATATAGTGGCGACGCCCGACGGCTATCCCGCCGCGCTCGTCCATTCCAACAACGGCACTACCGAGATAAACGAATGGGTAGGCTTGTTTGCAGAAGTTTCCGCGCTTTGCGGCTCAAAAATTAACAAAGGCGAACTGTTTACAAAGCTGTTCAAAAAGAGCCAGGAGAGCGATGGGGAAGTCGGAAAAATTTCCGCATATAACTATGCCGCAGGCGAAGTGCAGGCAGGTACGATAAACGGCGCACCCCTGGTGGTGAGAGAGCCGAGCGGTGAATTTAATTTGGCAAACTTCATGCAGTCGCAGATATATTCGGCGGTTGCGCCTCTTGCGCTCGGTATGGATATACTTGAAAAAGAGGACGTAAAGATAGACAGCGTAACCGCTCACGGCG
>JBJFAG010000008.1:2229-6174 GCA_051887795.1 Candidatus Coproplasma sp.
ATGGATATACTTGAAAAAGAGGACGTAAAGATAGACAGCGTAACCGCTCACGGCGGTTTCTATAAGACGGAATTTATCGGGCAGAACGCAACCAGCGCAGTGCTTAACGCTCCTGTAACCGTTATGGAAAACGCAGGCGAGGGCGGAGCGTGGGGTATAGCTCTGCTTGCAGGGTATACCCTGACCGACGGCGTTTCCCTCCCTGAATATTTAAACAATATCTTCGCTCAGACGAACAAATCGACGGTTATGGCTGACGAAACGGAAAGAGAGAAGTGCAGGGCATTTATCGAAAGATATAAACGCAATTTGCCTGTAGAAAGACTTGCTTCGGAGGTTTAATTATGCTTGAAGAGTTAAAAGAAAAAGTCTTAAAAGCAAATTTAGATCTCGTCAAAAACGGACTTGTCCTGTTCACCTGGGGCAACGTCTCCGCGATAGACAGGCAGACGGGGCTGATAGTTATCAAGCCCAGCGGCGTTGAATACGACGGTATGAAAGCCGAGGACATGGTAGTGGTGGACCTGGACGGAAAGGTAGTTGAAGGCAAATACCGCCCTTCCTCGGATACGCCCACCCACTTGGAAATCTATAAAGCTCACCCCGAAATAGGGGGAGTAGTACATACCCATTCAACTTTCGCCACGGCGTTTGCTCAGTCGGAGAGGGGTATTCCCGCCTACGGCACGACCCACGCCGACTACTTTTACGGCGACGTGCCTTGCGCACGCAACTTAAAAGAAAGTGAAATGGGAGAATACGAAAAGAACACGGGCGTTGTGATTAACGAGACCTTTGAAGATAAAGACGTCGTTGCAATTCCCGCATGTCTTGTGGCTCACCACGGAGTTTTTGCATGGGGCAAAGACGCAGCCGAGGCGGTGTATCACGCAACGGTCGTGGAGGAAGTTGCAAAAATGGCGTACATAACCGAAACGCTTGGCGGCAAGGATAAACTTCCCCAACACGTAGCGGACAAACACTATAACCGCAAACACGGCAAAAACGCATATTACGGACAGAAGAAGGTGTAGAGTATGATTTACAGCATATCAAACGGCAATATTCAGCTTGAAATTAACGACTTCGGCGCAAGGATTCATGCGCTTAAAGTGAACGGCACGGATATAGTTTTGGGTTATAATTCGGACGAAGAATACATAAAGAGCGGAACGTACTGCGGAGCGACGATAGGCCGTTTCGGCAACCGCATAGCAAAGGGCAAATTCGAGCTGGGCGGCAAGGAGTATCAGCTCAACTGTAACGACGGCGTAAACCACCTGCACGGCGGCAACGTGGGTTTTGATAAAAAGGTGTTCACCGTAACCGAACAGACAAATGACAGTATTACTTTCGAATACGTAAGTGCAGACGGCGAGGAAAACTACCCCGGTGAGCTTAAACTTACCGTTAAATTCACTATCAACAATAACTCCCTTTTAATTGATTTTACGGCGGTGAGCGATAAGGATACGCTGTGGAACCCCACAAACCACGCCTATTTCAATTTAGACGGCGAAGGCAGCGGAGATTGCAGGGAGAATATTCTGCAGATCAATGCCGATAAAATTACGCTTGTCGACGGCGGACTTATTCCCACAGGCGAAGTGGCTTTGGTTAGCAAGACGGCGTTCGATTTCAGAGTAGCAAAGCCCATTATCAGAGATTTTACAGACGTCTGCTTAAAGGCTACGAACGGCTACGACCATAACTTTATTTTGAACGGCGAACACGCCGCCCACGTTGAAAGTGCAAAGACGGGCATTGCCATGGACGTCTACACGGATATGCCCTGCATGCAGTTATATACGGGCGGAGCAATTAAGCCCAGCGTGGGTAAGACTATAAACTATAAGCCCTGGTCGGGCTTCTGTTTAGAACCGCAGTACTGCCCCAACTCAGTAAATCTGCAGGGTTTTGAAAAGCCTGTAATAAAGGCAGGGCAGACCGCAAGCCATTATATAAGATACGAATTTAAATAAGACTGAATAAATAATTTCGGTACGGCATAACAAGCGGGATTACAAAGTCGGAGCGGCTTCGGGCGTATGCAGGCCACGGCAGCAACTACGGCGGGCGAGGGATTTATAGGACTTAAAGGCCGATATTAAAAATTAGTCTTTCCTGATATTTGCACTTATCTGTCCAATAAACGGGCAGGTTAAGATTTACAAATGCAGACTTAGTGCTATAATAGAATAATAAATCTTACACCGAGGAGCATTTATGGCAAAGGGTAAAAATCAAAGGCTTAAGACTTTAAAAATTTACGAGTACCTCAAATATCACAGCGATAAAAACCACCCTCGTACAGTCAGCCAGATAATTAAAGCACTCAACGAACAAGGTATTGATTGTGAACGAAAGACTATATACGCCGATATCGAAGCGCTGAGGGAATACGGATACAAAATTCAGAATATAGGCTATAAATATTACCTTGAAGAACAGGGGCTGAACGTAGAGCAATTGCGGTTTTTGCTTGACGCGACGCAGTCAGCCGCCTTCCTGACAAAGGACCAGACCGAGCAAATCTGCTCTGCACTCACCTCACTTGCAGGCGAGCATAAAACGGAGCTGGTGGACAACCAGGTAATAATCTTTGAAAAGGTCAAGCACGATAATGTCGAAGTTCTGGACACAGTCAGGCTGATAAACCACGCCGTAGAACTTGACTGTAAGGTCTCCTTCAAGTATTTCAGCACGGGGTTAGGCGGTAAGCGTAAATGGCGTAGAAACGGTGAACGTTACGTGGAAAACCCCATAAGCTTAGTGTTTAACGACGGATTATATTATCTTATATGTTATAGTGAAAAGTATAACGATATGGTAATTTACCGTGTTGACCGCATAAGCGATATGAAGGTAGAGAAGGGTAAAGCGATTATCCATACGGACAAAGACGGGCAGATTTACGGAGGAAACGTAAAGGACAGGCTGACTGCATTCGGAATGTGGAACGGCGAAGTAAAGAACGTTAAGCTGCTTGTCAACAATAAATACATTGAGGAGATGTACGATAAATTCGGCAGAGAGCTATACGTCCGTCCCGTTGATAACGAGCATTTTACCTTTACGGAAAAGATAAGCGTCAGCGACGTATTCTTCGGCTGGGTAGCTTCTTTCGGGACGAATATAAAGATATTGGAACCTCGTGACGTCAAAGACAAATTCGTCGAAAAGATGAAGGAAATTTACGAAAATTATTAAAATTTATTAACCAATTTAATATACTCTGTTGCCCTTGCTTTCACGGCGAGGGCATATTTTTATTTATAAAAAGTTTAAGTTAATCCGACGATTATACAATCTGAACCGTATAAATGCTTTATTCCTCCCAATCAATTGAAAAAAGCATTAAATTACATTGTTAATTTTTTTAAAATTTTTATCCCATATTACTTTACTTTACAAAAAATATAGCTATAATATATGTGAGATAATTTCTAATTTTGTTATTACATATCGCAACAGTTCAATAAAATTTGAAAAAAATAAACTTTATATATAATAAGGTAAATTTTTATATATAATAAGGGAGGAATTATGAAGGCAAAACTAAGAAAAGTGTTGACTGCGATTGCGGCAACGGGCTTTATCTGTTCTGCTGCAGGCGTGGGCGCGTATTCTATCGTGAAGAATAACCAGACCAATGGCGGTTTAAATCTTCAGGGTAACTATACGCTTCCTGTATTTGCAGCACAGTCACAAGCCGTTGCATTAAACGTAGCCGGCAACACAAAGACGGTCGACGCAACCGAAACGTTGTCGTTGACGTCAAAAGATGGTGCGTACAAGCTCTATTTAACGGCTATCGACTTAGACGATCTGGACGTAGACGTCAAAGTCGGCTACACCTATGACGGAACTTCGTACAATGGTAAAGCAGAGGGGCTTGGTAACGTAGTTTATTCTTCGCTCACCATTAACACGGGCAGCGGAACG
>JBJFAG010000009.1:0-6152 GCA_051887795.1 Candidatus Coproplasma sp.
GGGAGTACAAAAATGGATTTAACACCCAAACAGATAGTACACGAATTAAATAAATACATCATTGGTCAGGACGAGGCCAAAAAGGCGGTGGCTATTGCTTTAAGAAACCGTTACCGCCGCTCTCAACTCTCCCCCGAATTACAGGAAGAGGTTACGCCTAAAAATATTATTTTAAAGGGGCCTACGGGCGTTGGTAAAACCGAGATTGCAAGGCGTCTTGCAAAGCTGGTTAAAGCTCCCTTTTTAAAGGTCGAAGCTACCAAGTACACCGAAGTGGGTTACGTGGGCAGAGACGTTGAAAGTATGGTAAGGGATCTGGCAGAGTGCGCCATTCGCCTCGTTAAAGAGGAAAAGACGCAGGAGGTCAGCTATAAGGCCACGGCTATTGCCGAAAGGCGTATCGCCAACGTCCTGGCAGAGTCCATGAAGGCTGAAAGGGGCGACATGTCCAAGGACGTCTTTATTCAGAACCTTGTGGACGGTATTCATGCGGGTAAGTATGATACCAACGTAATAGAGATTGAGGTTGCCGATAACCCCAAGCCCTTGGAGCTTTCACCCGGCCAGGGCGCTGCAATCGACTTGGGCTCCATATTCAGCGGTCTGGGTATGGATAAAAAGAAGAAACGCCGTATCACCGTAAAGGAAGCAAAGAATTTGCTTATTGCGGAGGAAGCGGAAAAGCTCATTGATAAGGACGCCGTAACCGAAGAGGCCATTCGCCGTGCCGAAAACGACGGTATTATCTTCATCGACGAGATCGATAAGATTGCAGGCAAGGGCAACCAGGGTGCGGACGTGTCAAGAGAGGGCGTTCAAAGGGATATATTGCCCATCGTAGAGGGCAGTACGGTTATGACTAAGTACGGTCCCGTACGTACCGACTACATTCTCTTCATTGCCGCAGGCGCCTTCCACGTCAGCAAGGTGGAGGACTTAATCCCCGAGCTTCAGGGCAGGTTCCCCATTCAGGTGGAGCTGAAGAGCTTGACTAAGGAAGATTTTATCAGCATTTTAACACAGCCCCAGAATGCAATCACCAGGCAATATGCCGCACTTTTGGGCGTGGATAACATTGACTTACGCTTTACCGATGACGCCATTGCAAAGATAGCCGAGATTTCGGTTGACGTAAACGCCACCAGCGAGGATATCGGGGCGAGAAGGTTACACACCGTCATGGAATTGCTTTTGGAGGACATCTCCTTCAATGCAGGGGGTAACGATTACCCCGTGATTACGGTTGAGGTTAACGAGAAGTACGTTGAAGATCATCTTGCCAATATAGCTAAGAACAGAGATTTAAAGAAGTACGTGCTTTAATTTAAAGAGGATTACAATGAACATTTCAGTACCCAAGGGCACAAAGGACGTGTTGCCCGAAGATTCCTATAAATGGCAGTTTATCGAAGATGCGGCCAGGCAGGTTGCCAGGGCGTTTAACATCCGCGAGGTCCGCACGCCCGTGTTTGAACATACCGAGCTTTTCTTAAGGGGCGTGGGCGAGACTACGGACGTCGTTACCAAGGAGATGTACACCTTCGAGGACAAGGGCGGCAGGTCCATAACCTTAAAGCCCGAAGGCACCGCAGGCACTGCCAGAATGTTTATAGAAAACGGCCTTGCAAACCAGCCGCTGCCTTTAAAGGCATTCTATATCACCCCTTGCTACCGCTACGAACGCCCCCAGGCGGGAAGGCTGAGAGAGTTCCACCAGTTCGGTATAGAGGTGTTCGGCTCGGCCCAGCCCGAAACGGATGCCGAAGTCATCTTCGCCGCATCTACGTTTTTAAATAAGATAGGCGTCAAGTCAACGAGGTTAGAGCTTAACTCCATCGGCTGTAAGAGCTGCCGTGCGGAGTACAACAAGGCGTTAAAGGATTACTTCCGTCCTCACCTTGGGGAAATGTGCAGAACGTGTAACGAGAGGTTTGAAAAGAACCCTCTCCGTATGATTGACTGCAAGGAAGAGGGATGTAAAAAGATTACCGCAGGTGCGCCTAAGATTTTAGACTACCTGTGCGACGACTGCAAGGCACACTTTGAAAAGGTTAAGTCGCTTTTGACGGAGTTGGGCGTTGAATACACCGTTAACCCCGACATAGTAAGGGGTTTGGACTACTACACACGTACCGTATTCGAGTTCGTCTCCACCGATATCGGCGCCCAGGGCACGGTGTGCGGAGGGGGCAGATACGATAAGCTTATCTCAGAGCTTGGCGGCGGAGAAGTGCCTGCAATCGGCTTTGCGGCAGGGCTTGAAAGGTTAATCCTGGTTATGGATAACACCTCCGTACCCTTCCCCGAAAAACCCGTACCCGCCATATATATCGGGGGTATGGATGAAAACAGCAGGGGTAAGGCGTTTGAGCTGGTCAGCAAATTGCGCCTGAACGGCATTGCCGCAGAGTGCGATCTGATGGCGCGTTCGGTTAAGGCACAGCTTAAATATGCCGACAAGTGCGGGGCCAAGTACGTGGCGATAATCGGCGGGTATGAGCTGGAGAGCGGCAGGGTCGACGTCAAGAAAATGGCGGACGGCTCCAAGGAAAACATGGCCTTTGAGGATATATGCGAATATATCGGGAAGAATAATAATTAAGGAGATAATGCAATGATAGAAAAGATTGACGCAAAGAAGTTTGACGAGCTTATTTCAGGCGATACCCCCGTGGTATGCGACTTTTACGCAGACTGGTGCGGCCCCTGCAAGATGCTTGCACCCGTTTTAGACGAGCTTTCAGACGTGTATGCAGGTAAGGCAACCTTTGTAAAGGTCAACGTCGATGAAAATATGGAGCTGTCCATTCGCTACGGAATTATGAGCATTCCCTTTGTTGGCGTGTTCAAAAACGGTGAAATGGTCGATAAGTCCATCGGCTTTATGCCGAGAAGCGAGGCTGGGGAATTTATAGAAAAAAATATTTAAGGCTTTTGAAGATTAAGGGCGGTGTGTGCCGGCGTTCGGCACACACCGCCCTTTTGCAGTTGCGGATTATGCATTAAAAATGGATATTGACTTTTTGAAAAGTTGTATTATAATAAATTTGTAGTTTTAACAAAGTGAGGAAATAATATGCCAAAATTTGTCTGTCCTAAATGCGGTAGATTTGTTTACACTAAGGAAGAGCGCTGCACGGAATGCGGGTATGAGTTTACCTATTGCCCCGAATGTAAAAAGGTCTGGACCGGTAAGGTCAACTTTTGCCCCTCTTGCGGAAAGAGTACAAAAACCGAGCAGGGGGTAACCCAAAGCGCAACGGTAACGCCTGTTAGCGCAACGGCTACACTCGAAAGTAAGATAAAAACTCCCGACAACGTTGTCGTGCCTGACAGCCAGGGCGAAGTAAAGGAAAATGCGCAACCTCAAACGCAGGTGCAACCGCAGCCTAAACCTCAACCGCAGCCTCAAGTAAGAGCAGCGGAACCCGAAGCTGCAGCCTTTAGACCCTGGGAGGAGTGCTGCCCTAATGAAAAATCGGGCTTTAAGAGGAGCTACGTTGCGTCTATGGTGTTGAGTATCATAGGTCTTGCATTTTTCGTGACGTACATTTTGTCATGCGTTATATTATTTATTGATGGTTTAAGTATACCAAGCGTATTATTGACTGTTCTGAATTATATCAGAAAGTCGTTTTATATAATCGCCATAATTTTAATAGTTATCGGCAGCTTTATAAGCATCATTTCAATTTTTAAAACAAGAAAGGGCTGTGTCAATTGGCTGCAATCTCAGAAAATTGACGGTGCCGAATACGTCAGGAAACAGAGAAAAATTCAAAATGCCAACAATCACGGCGTCGTAGACAAGCATTTTTACAAAGCTGTCGACGAGGCTTGCTACCTTTCTAAAAATTCAGGAATGAACGGTCTGGTTATTCCGGAATTTATAATTGAGATTTTTAACTGCATTATTTTGTATCCTGTTCTGATTAAATTGCTCGACTATATTTTCTACAGTATTTACTACCTGATTATTTCAGCAGGGTGGACTTCATCATACTTGTGGTTATCATATTTTCTGATTGCCATAATAGTATTTACTATACCTATGACAATTTTGAAAACTGTGTTTGAGAATAAGGCTAAAAGTTGGGTAAAAGCAGAAATGCTGAATGACTGATAAACGTTATTAATTGGTGGGCGGTAATGCAAAAAATTTGCATTACCGCCTCAATTTTTTGGTTAATTGCTTGTATATTATTCATTTATATGGTAAAATATCTGCATAATTATAAATTATACGGAGTTTATGATGATTGATATTTCTTTGATTGAACAGACCGACCCCGAAGTAGCAGAGGCCTTAAAGTTGGAGCTTGCCCGTCAGCAGGGCAATATCGAGCTTATTGCAAGCGAAAACTTCGTCTCTCCCGCAGTGCTTGCGGCGGCAGGCAGCCATTTGACCAACAAGTATGCAGAAGGGTATCCCGCACACCGCTACTACGGCGGCTGCCAGTTTGTGGACATTGCCGAGGATTTGGCCCGCAACCGTCTCAAAGAGATATTCGGCTGCGAATACTGCAACGTTCAGCCCCACTCGGGTGCAAGCGCTAACCTTGCAGTCTTTTTTGCAATGCTGCAGCCCGGCGATACCGTTATGGGTATGAACCTCGCCCACGGCGGCCACCTTTCTCACGGCTCCCCCGTAAATATATCGGGTAAATATTTCAATATCGTTCCCTACGGCGTTAGCAAGGACGACCAGAGAATCGACTACGACGAGATGGAAAAAATCGCATTGGAGTGCAAACCCAAGCTGATAGTTTCGGGTGCAAGCGCATATCCCAGGGTAATCGACTTCAAGCGTATCCGTGAGATTTGCGACAAGGTCGGGGCATATATGATGGTGGATATCGCCCATATCGCAGGCTTGGTTGCGGCCAGGCTTCACCCCTCACCCGTACCCTATGCAGACTTTGTAACTACCACTACCCATAAGACTTTAAGGGGTCCCAGGGGCGGCGTCATTATGTGCAAGGAAGAGTACGGCAAGGCCATTGACAAGGCCATATTCCCCGGTATACAGGGTGGCCCCTTAATGCACATTATCGCTGCAAAGGCCGTCGCCTTCAATGAGGCGTTAACCCCTGAGTTCAAGGAGTACCAGGCGCAGATTGTCAAGAACGCCGCGGCTATGGCGGATGAGTTTGACAAGCTCGGCATAAAGATGGTATCGGGCGGTACGGATAACCATTTGATACTTTTAGACTTAACAGACAAGGGCATGACGGGTAAGGAGTTAGAGCATATGCTCGACGAAGTGCATATAACCGTCAACAAGAACGCCATTCCCTTCGACACGCAGAAGCCCTTTGTCACTAGCGGTATTAGAATAGGTACCCCCGCAATGACTACGAGGGGTATGAAGGAGACCGAGGCGAGAAAGATTGCTTCCCTCATTGCAGCGGTTATCGAGAAGAAGGAAGAGGCCTTCGAATACGTTACCGCAGAGGTTGCAAAGCTCTGTGCGGCTTTCCCCCTCTATGCTGACTGCGTAAAGTAATTTAAGACAAAAATATTTGCGGACACGACGGTAAGTCGTGTCCGCTTTTACGTTATATGCCTGAAAACAGGGGAGTCTATCCTGGATAGACTGTATTCCACGACGGGAAATTGCTTTAAAGAGCCCGTTATGTTATAATAACTTGTGTAGGAGGGCGAATATGACCAGATTACCTATAGGCGAATTTATCGCCAGAGCGAGGAAGGAAAAGGGGCTTACCCAGCGGGAGGTGGCGGAAACTCTCGGCATATCCAACCGAACGGTTTCCGCATGGGAGCAGGGCAGGGCTTACCCCGATATACTCTCGCTTTATCAGCTTGCGGAGATCTTAGGCGTAACTACGGACGAGATATTAAGGGGCGAAAAGGCTGAAAGCTTACAACCCGAAAACGGTAACGTACAGGCAGATGAGGCGTCAACCGCAGGAAATGCTCAACCGAACGGCGGAAATATTCCCCATTCAACCGAAGAGGGGGCAGGCGTGAAAGCTGAGGGGTCAGGCGTTGCCGATATGGAAAATTACCGTGACGCAGTCGACGACTTTGCATTTCGCAGCAGGATATGTATGGCCATTCAATGCTGCGGTCTGCTCTTTCTCTGCGGCGGAATAATAGCGTCTATTTATATATTGTGGTTGGGTATTCTT
>JBJFAG010000010.1:0-25245 GCA_051887795.1 Candidatus Coproplasma sp.
ACCCTGCGCTTGAAGCGCTTAATCAAGCCACCGGCTTAGCCGGTGGTACTTGACTCACCGTGCCTACCGTAAGGGCTGCGTTTTTTAAATAAGGAAAGAAAAATATCCTGCCTAAGGGGGTGAGCGTAACGGCGTTTTGCTGTAAATTATAGGCTTTGTATTTTTAATTCAGGCTGAACATTAAGTTTAAATTCCCTTGTTTTATCGGCCTCACAATGATATACTGTTTTAAACAGCCTGAGTTTAAGGGGAATTACACTATGAAGATAATAGACGCGCATGCGCACGTAGCGCAATATATAGCAGGGTTTACCTCCCGCGGGGAGCTTAGGGGTATAGGCGGCGGTATGGCTAAGTATGCCGATGGCCAGACCTTCAGAATGATACCCGAGAACATGGGCGACTTTGGCGTTACAGGGGAAAAATTAATAGAGGTAATGGATGAAAACGGCGTGGAAAAGGCCGTGCTGTTGCAGGGGCAGTTTCTGGGTTTTCAAAACGAATACACCGCACAAGTCATAAAGAAATACCCCGACAGGTTTACGGGTGCGGCAAGCTACGACCCGTTTTGCAATAATGCGGACAGCGTTAAACGCTATCTTTTTAAGGAGTTGAATTATAAAGCGGTTAAGTTTGAAGTTTCAAACGGCTCCGGACTTATGGCCTACCATCCCCCCATAGACTTAAACGGGGAAATAATGAATAAAGAATACGCCTTTGCCGCAGATAACGGGCTTATCTTCGTAATAGATATAGGCAGACCGCGCAACTGCTGCTGGCAGGTTGATTCGCTTGCGGCGGCAATAAGGAAATATCCGCAGGTGACTTTTGTCGTCCGCCACCTGCTTGCACCGCAGAGGGAGGACGTTGAGCTTTTGCAGACAGCCCTTGAAAAGTTCGCCCTGCCCAACGTCTATTTCGATATAGCCTCGCTTGCAAACAATCAAAAGCCTGAAAGCTATCCCTATCCCACCGCGGCGGAGCATTTAAGGTCGGCAAAGCGAATATTGGGTGCAGACAGGCTTATGTTCGGCACCGATATGCCCTGCGCGCTTGCACGTGACTCTTACGCACACCTTAAAGATTATATTACGGAAAGCGGCGTGTTTACCCCTGCGGAGCTTGACGACGTGTTTTATAATACGGCAAATTCCGTCTACTTTAAATAATTTCATCACGTTAATTAAGCGGTTAATCTTATTATTGTCAATATTGATTTAAGAAGCGCTTAACAGATAAATAAATAATATTTATTTAAATCTTTTGTTCAAAGCTGTTGAAATGTTTTAATAAATGTGTTATAGTATTTTACGGAAAATCGGTAAACCCCGAAAATTTATACCAAAGAGGGAAATAACATGAAGTTAATTTACGGCGTTAAGGACAGACCGAGCTTACCCCGCACGTTGCTGTTCGCACTTCAGCAGTTACTGGCAATCCTTGCCGCAACCATCGCAGTGCCTATGATTATAGGCAACGGCATGTCGCCTTCGGCGGCGCTGTTCGGCGCAGGCGTCGGCACGCTTGTCTATCTGCTGTTCACAAAATTCAAAAGCCCTGTATTTTTGGGCAGCTCGTTTGCATTCTTAGGCTCCATGGCGGCAGCTTTCGCGGGCGGCGTAACCGCTTCGCTCGGCTACCTCGGCCTTATCATCGGTGCAATCTTTGCAGGTCTTGTATACGTAATCATTGCAATAATCGTAAAGTTTGCAGGGGTTAAGTGGATCAACAAGATCATGCCCGCAGTGGTAATAGGCCCCACGGTTGCCATCATAGGTCTTTCGCTTGCAGGCAATGCAGTCGGCGACCTTACGACGGGCGCCGTAACTAAGGAGATAACCGAGTGGGTTATTCAGTTCAGCGAGGCGGGCGTTCCTTCCCTCGTAGAGCAGACGGCAAGTCAGGTTGTCGCTTCCCCTTATATCTGCCTTCTGTGCGGTTTAGTAACCCTTGCAGTCACCATGGTCTGCTCGGTATACGGTAAAAAGCTTCTGAAGATGATCCCCTTCATAATCGGTATTTTAGCAGGTTATGCAGTTGCGGCAATCTTCACGGGAATCGGCTTTGCGGCCAGCGTTGACTCTCTCAAGATAATCGACTTCTCCAAGTTCTCATCTATGCAGTGGTACCCCGACTTCGCATTCGTAAAGGCATTCTTCAATGCCGATTACGGTACGACGGATATCGGTGCGTATATCGGCACGATAGCCATTGCCTATATCCCCGTTGCATTCGTAGTATTTGCAGAGCATATCGCAGACCATAAGAACATCTCTTCCATAATCGAATCCGACCTCTTAGCCGACCCCGGCCTTACCAGAACGCTGCTCGGTGACGGTATCGGCTCCATGGCGGGTGCATTCTTCGGCGGCTGCCCCAACACTACTTACGGTGAGTCCGTTGGCTGCGTAGCAATTTCGGGCAACGCTTCAGTAGTAACCATATTGGTTACCGCAGCTATGGCGATCGTGGCAAGCTTCATTGCTCCGTTCGTCACCTTCCTTGCAACCATTCCTCCCTGCGTAATGGGCGGTGTGTGCATAGCGTTATACGGCTTTATCGCAGTTTCAGGTCTGAAGATGATTCAGAAGGTAGACCTTGGCGACAACAGAAATCTGTTCGTCGTATCGGTTATCCTCATTGCAGGCGTCGGCGGTCTTTCCCTCACGTTCGGCAAGATTACGATAACCGCGGTTGCTTGCTCGCTCATCCTCGGTATATTGACCAACGTTTTAGTAAATATCAAGTCAAAGAAGTCTGCAGCCGCAGCTGAAACAACCGAAACGGCTGAAACAACAGAAACAGTTGAAACGACTGAAACGGCTGAGACGGTAACCGAAGAAACAAAAGGAGATGAATAATGAAAGAATTTAAGAACGTATTTGTATTCGACCATCCTTTAATACAGCATAAGGTAGCCATTCTTCGTGATAAAAGGACAAGCATGAAGGAGTTCAGGGAGCTTATTGAGGAAATAACCACCATAATGACCTACGAGAGCATGCGCGACGTGGAGTTGGTACCCGTTGAGGTAGCGACCCCGTTGGAGGTTACCACCCAGTACAAGGTTGCAGACGACAGCGTGGCAATCGTGCCTATCCTGCGTGCAGGACTCGGTATGGTAAACGGCGTTCACAAGGTATTCCCCACCGCAAAGGTCGGACATATCGGTATGTACCGTGACGAGGAGACGTTGGAACCCCACGAATACTATTGCAAGCTCCCCGCAGATATCGAGCATAAGACGGTATTTTTAATCGACCCCATGCTTGCAACGGGCGGCTCTGCATGCGACGCAATAGCTGCTTTGAAACAGCGCGGCTGCAAAAAGATTAAGTTCATGGCGATAATCGCCGCACCTGTTGGCGTTGAAAAGGTGGCTTCAACCCACCCCGACGTACCCGTATACATCTCCACTCTGGACAGATGTCTCAACGAAAACGGCTACATTCTCCCCGGCCTCGGCGATGCGGGCGACAGGCTTTTCGGAACCAAGTAAAACTGTTTATATCTACAGAAAAAACACGGTTGAAAGACCGTGTTTTTTTATGTGTTGAGATAATTTTAACGATAACTGTCAATAAATAATCGGCATACGCCGTATATTTCCTTGCTATGAATATATAAATTATGGTATTATGTTGTGGAGGTAGATAAATTATTGTCTTGAAGGGGAGCCGAAATTTGTCAATTCGGGCTCCTCTTTTGTATTAAATAAAGTTTTTAAGGAAACATACGAGAGAGAATGAAGAAAAGACTGATTGCAATTTTATTGTCGTTTTGCGCTCTTTTGGGTGCGGCGTTTGCTTTTGCGGGCTGTAAGAACGAGAAAACGAGGATAGAAATGTATCTTTGGGATAAGTCTATGACAAAGACGCTTACGCCCTGGTTAGAGGAGCAGTTCCCAGAATACGAGTTCAACTTTGTAGTAGGCTATAACTCTATGGATTACTACACCGACCTTGCCCAAAGGGGCGGGGATATGCCCGATATAATCACGTGCAGACGCTTTTCCATTAACGATGCGGCGCACCTTTCCGACCGACTTATGAACCTGAACAACACGGAAATAGTCGGCACCTTTTACAGCAGCTATATAGGCAACAACAGGGAGACGGACGGCGGCATACGTTGGCTGCCCATGTGCGCCGAGGTGGACGGCTATATTGCAAACCTGGATCTGTTTGAGGATAACGGTATTAAGGTCCCCGAAAATTATGCAGAGTTCAAAGTGGCCTTAGCCGCCTTTGAGGAGAAGGGAATAAGGGGCTTTGCAGGTGATTGGGGCAACGACTACGCCTGCCTTGAATTGCTGCAGGGCAATTCCATTCCCCTTCTTATGAGCAGGGAAGGTAAGAGCTGGCGTATGAAGTACGAAAGCGAAACGGACGAAAACCCCGTGGGGCTTGACGAGGCGGTATGGCCGCAGGTCTTTGAAAGGTTTGAAAGCTATCTGAATGACGTCAGCTACAAAAAGGAAGATTACGGCAACAGCTCCCAATCGTATGCGTTCCTCTCAGGACAGCTTGCGATAATGAGGGGTACGGCAACCGACTGCGCCGCAGCCAATGCGGAGGGCATGAACTGCGTTATGCTCCCCTACTTCGGAGAGACGGAGAGCGAAAATTGGGTGCTTACGTACCCCATGTGTCAGCTTGCAGTGGCAAAGCACGTCGGGGAGGACGCCGTCAGGAAGAAGGCCGTCATACGGGTGCTTAATAAGATCTTCAGCGAGGAAGGGCAGAGCAAGCTCTCTTCAGGCAGCTCGGTGCTTTCGTATAACAAGGATATAGACTTAGAGATGGGCAAACCCTTTGAGAGAATTTCGGACTGTGTAGAGAGCAACCGCCTCTATATGAGGCTTGCCTCTGAAGAGTTTTTCTCCATATCCAAAAGCGTAGTGAGAAAGATGTTAAACGGATACGTCGGCTACAACGGCAGTACGTACGGTGCGGTTGACGCATATGCTGATTTCAACGCTCAACTTACGGCAGAAAAGCAGCCCGCCGAAGAGGACGTTATAATCACTCAGGCAAACGCTTACTCCTTAGATTTCGGCAAACACGGTATCGAAGCGGCGTCGTCCGTCATGAACACTATGCGCCGTGGCAGCGAATGTGAAATTGCGATAGGTTATTCCCCCATTGTAAGCGCTCCCGTATTTGCGGGGGACTACACTAAACAGCAGTTAACCTGGCTATTGACGGCCAAGACTGCGGGATATACTGCCGAATACACGGGCGAAGAGATAATAAGCTATATGGACTGGCTTATCAACGTTAAAGAGGACGGCTCCAACCCCGTCCGCCACTTTAACATGCTGCCCGTAACGAGCGGTATGGAATATTCGGTTAAGGACAACGGTGGGGGAGAATACACCCTCCTGAACGTAAACGTAGGCGGTCAGCCCATTGAAGAGGACAGGGTATATAAGGTATTTCTTCTGGGTGACGACGGGTATATTACAGACGCCGTCTACTGCAATTGCCCCATGCCCGCACAGCTAAAGGCTAAACGCACTGTATTGAGCGGAAAGAACGTAGATATTTTACTGGGCTGTTTAAACGTCACCTCTCAGCTTTTAGAAGCTGAAAGCTACGTTACGGTAACAAAATAAAAAATTAATTAAGGAGGGCGGTTTGTGAAGAGAAAAATAATTGCCGTCGTCACGGCGCTGGTTCTCGCATTGGGCATATTAATACCGTGTCATTTCTATTTCAAATTCGTCAACGCTACCATATATGATGAAAGCACCGCCCACCTCACCGAGATATACCGCCAGGCCAACCAGTCGTTAAACAGCTTTATCGGCAGCACCTGGAGTTCGCTGCACGCCTGGGAACCCTATTTAAGGGAGACGGCGGACGACGATAAAAAGGCGGGTTACGTTCAGGACTTAAAGGAAGATAATAATTTTACAGAATTTTATTTCATCTCCCAGGACGGCAACTATATAACCGTTGAGGGGAAGAACGGCTACTTAGACCTTAAGGAAAAGCTTGACGAGCTTGTTGATAAAAAGCAGGACGTTGCAATTTATTCGGTTGTACCCGGCAAGCCTGAAATTATTTTATTCGCAGTCCCGGCATCGGGCAGTTTTTCCGCCGTTTCAGGGGGGCCGTTTGAATATAGCGCAATAGCCGTAAGCTTTGACAACGCCGATTTAATTCAGTCGTTCAGGCTGCATGCCTACGAGGGGACGGCGGGCAGCTTTGTCGTGCATAGCGACGGCAGGGTTTTGGTCGATAACTCCCCCGAAGATATGCGTGAAATGCATAACTTTTTGGCGACGCTGAGGAATAATACCGACTTAGACGAGGACAAGATTGCTTCGATCCAGAGCGATTTTGTCGACGGCAAATCGGGCAGCGCTTCCTTTGATATGGACGGGGTAAGCTACTATCTCGTCTACCAGGCGACGGGGTATGAGGACTGGATGCTGTTGGGGTTAGTACCCACGTCTGTAGTCAATTCAAATATGCACAGTCTGCAGACAAGCTCCCTGCTCTTAATAATGGCCATATCCGTCATTCTCATCATCGCACTCGTTGCGCTGATCGTCTGGCGCTACCGCCACAACCTCAAGGAAAAGGACAGCGAGCTTAAGTACAGAGAGGAGCTGTTTTCAATCCTTTCAAACAATACCGACGACATCTTTATTATGCTCAACGGCAAGGATCTGCACGTCGACTATATAAGCCCTAATATCGAAAGGCTCGTAGGCATTCCCGAAAGCGATTGCAGGGAAAATATACGCGCGGTGGACAGGCTGGTAAGGGATGACGAAACCGTGCTTGTCCTGGATAAGCTTGCAGAAATTCCCCCCGGGCAGCAGCAGGATTGGGACAGGGAGTATATCCACCAAAAGACGGGTAACGAGCGTTGGTTCCACGTAGTGGCGTTCTGCAGAAATTTCTTAAAGCAGAAAAAATATATCCTCTTCCTCTCCGACAGGACCAAGGAAAAGGAGATTAACCAGACTTTAGAGGGGGCGGTTGCCGCAGCGCAGAGCGCGAATAAGGCAAAGAGTACCTTCTTAAGCAATATGTCCCACGATATCCGTACCCCTATGAACGCCATAATAGGCTTCACCACGCTGGCGGCTGCGGACGTGGAAAATACCGAAAAGGTGAAGGACTACCTGGCAAAGATACTCTCCTCGGGCAATCACCTGCTCTCGCTTATAAACGACATTTTGGATATGAGCAGGATTGAGAGCGGTAAAATAAGCTTAGACGAGAGCGAGGTTAACCTCTCTGAGTTGCTCCACGATATAAAGACTATAATCAGCGGTCAGGTACACGCAAAACAGCTCGATCTGTTTATGGACGTCATCGACGTCGTTGACGAGGACGTCTACTGCGATAAGATGAGGATTAACCAGGTTCTGCTCAACCTGCTTTCAAACGCCATAAAATTCACCGCTCCGGGCGGAACGATTGCGGTCAGGGTTGCGCAGATAGGCGGTGCGCCCGAGGGGAAGGGCAGCTACGAAATCCGCGTCAAGGATACGGGTATAGGTATGAGCGAGGAGTTCGTCTCTCACATTTTCGAACCCTTTGAAAGGGAGCGCTCCTCTACCGTAAGCCGTATTCAGGGTACGGGGCTGGGTATGCCTATAACCAAAAACATAATCGATATGATGGGCGGAACCATTCGGGTACTCTCCGAAAAGGGAGTGGGTACGGAGTTTATTATTAACCTCACCCTCCGCCTTCAATCCGAACGCAAAACGGTGGAAAGAATAAAGGAGCTGGAGGGGTTAAAGGCCCTTGTAGTAGACGACGATTTCAACACCTGCGACAGCGTGACAAAGATGCTTACCCAGGTGGGCATGCGCTCGGAGTGGACGCTTTCGGGCAGGGAGGCCGTTCTCCGCGCAAGGCAGGCGATAGAGCTGGGCGACGAGTTCCGCGCCTACATAATAGACTGGCGCCTGCCCGATATGAACGGTATCGAAGTTACGAGAAGGATAAGAAGCTTAGGCGACGATACGCCCATAATCATTCTCACCGCCTACGATTGGCGGGATATCGAGGAGGAGGCGCTTGCAGCCGGCGTTACCGCTTTTTGCTCCAAGCCTATGTTTATGTCCGATTTAAGGGAGTCGCTCCTCACCGCATTGGGGCAGTGCAGGGCGGAGAAGGCAAGTGCGGTCTACGATTCGAACGTGCAGTCCTTTAAGGGTAAGAGGGTGTTGCTCGTAGAGGACAACGAACTCAACAGGGAAATTGCAGGCGAACTGTTAACGGGCTACGGCTTTATCGTCGATATCGCAGAAAACGGCAGACAGGCGGTGGAAAAAGTGCAGGCATGCGGAGAGCAGGTTTACGACGCAGTGCTTATGGATATACAGATGCCCGTCATGGGCGGCTATGAAGCGACGAGGGAGATACGCAGCCTGAAGGATAGCAGGCTGGCCTCCATTCCCGTAATAGCCATGACGGCAAACGCCTTTGACGAGGACAGGAAAGAGGCGTTAAGCTGCGGCATGAACGACTTTTTATCTAAGCCGATAGATTTGAAAGAATTAGTTGCAACGTTGCGTAATTTATTATAAAATATAATCGAGCGGGGCAGAACGATACGCCCTTATCGTAAAGGTGTAAATTATGAATATTGAAGAGTTTTACAAAAAGTTGGGCGGGGACTACAGCGAAGTTTCCGCACGTTTGCCTAGCCTTACCCTCGTTGAAAGGTTTATCGGTAAATTTTTGCAGGACAAGAGCTTTGAAGACCTTTCTGTAAGCATGAAAATCGGGGACAGAAAGGGTGCGTTCAGCGCCTCCCATACGCTTAAAGGCGTGTGTGCAAACCTCGGTTTCGGCACTCTGCGCTCCTCCTCTTCCAGGCTGTGTGAAGAGCTTCGGGGCGAGGGCGAAATCATTTCCGATACCGCATACATCCTGATGAACGAGGTGGAAAGGGATTATTCGGTAGTCATTCAGACAATAAGCCAATATTTAAAAAAGTAAGTTTACATCAGAGAGATATATACCCCAAAGCAAGGTAAAACATATGAGACGTAAAAAGGAAATTTTAGTAGTTGACGATAATGAAATCAACCGTGAGATGCTTGCTGAAATACTCAAGGAGAAATACAGCGTATTGCAGGCAGAAAACGGCCGTATGGCGCTGGAGCTGTTAAAGGGTAAAGAGGGCATAGCGTTAATTTTACTTGACGTTATGATGCCCGTCATGGACGGCTATACCTTTTTGGACAGGATAAAAGAGGATAAGGAGCTGTCGCTCATACCCGTGATAGTGCTGACCGAAGGCAACAGCGAGGAGGCGGAGGTTGCGGCACTTGCGCACGGCGCCACCGACTTCGTTCCCAAGCCCTACCGCCCTCAGGTTATTTTGCACCGTATCGAGAGCATAATAAATCTCAGAGAGACGGCCGCAATGGTTAACCAGCTCCGCTATGATAGGCTGACGGGCATCTATACGAAGGAGTACTTTTATCAAAAGGCTCTGGAAAAATTGCAGGAAAACCCCGATAAAAATTACTGTATAGTCTGCTCCAACATTGAAAACTTCAAGCTGTTCAACGACGTCTACGGCGTGAATACGGGCGACGAGCTGTTAAAGGAGACGGCCGCTATTATGCGCAAGATGATGGGTACGAGCGGCGTTTGCGGAAGGTTTTCTGCAGACAGGTTTATCTGCCTTCAGGAATTTGAGCAGGAGGAAGAGGACAGGGCAAACTTCGGCAAGTTGAATATGTCCGTTTCATCCAACATGAAAAAGGTGGTTATGCGTTGGGGCATATACCACATAAGCGACCGCACCGTTCCCCTTGAACAGATGTGCGACAGGGCTATGCTTGCCGTAAACAGCATTAAAGGTACTTATAATCAATTCTTTGCCGTCTACGACGACGTCCTCCGTGATAAGCTCTTAAGGGAAAAGGCGATAACCGACGCTATGGAGGGGGCTTTATCGAGGGGTGAGTTCGTCGTATACTTCCAGCCCAAGTACAGCCTTACGGACAATTGTCTGGTAGGTGCGGAGGCGTTGGTACGCTGGGTACACCCCGTTCACGGCGTAATATCCCCGGGCGTATTTATTCCGCTGTTCGAAAAGAACGGGTTTATCTCCCGTCTGGATAAATACGTATGGGAACAGGTTTGCCTCAGGCTGAACGGTTGGAAGGAGAAGGGTTATCCCCTCTTACCCATATCCGTCAACGTCTCGAGGGCGGATATATACAGGCCTAACCTTGAAACCTTCTTTACCGGGCTTATTGAAAAGTACGGCGTGGACCCCTCCTATCTCCACCTTGAAATAACCGAAAGCGCCTATGCGGAAAATCAGGAGCAGATAATAACCACTGTTGACTGCTTAAGAAATCTCGGGTTCGATATCGAGATGGACGACTTCGGAAGCGGTTATTCCTCCCTTAGTATGTTAAGCCGAATGAAGCTGGACGAGTTGAAGTTGGATATGAAGTTCGTCCATAACGAGACGGCTAAACCCCTTGAACACAGCATACTGAACGACGTTATCAATATGGCGCACAGGCTCAATTTAAAAGTCGTCGCCGAGGGCGTGGAGACGAGGGAGCAGATGCGCAGACTTCAGACGGTGGGCTGTGACTTTGTGCAGGGCTTCTTCCTTGCAAAGCCCATGCCCGTTGAGGACTTTGAAAAGCTGCTTTTAGTTCAGCGCAAAAGTACTGCCGCTCCCGGCAGGGACACTCATTCCGCAGTGCCTGAAAAATACTCCGTAATTATCGCCGACGAGGACTTGAATTTCAGCGGAGAAGCGGGGCTTGCATTCAAGGACGAATACAACGTTATTCAGACGGCGGACGCCGACAAGGTCATTGACGCCGTAAACACCAACGGCGAGGCCATAGGCGCAATCGTGCTGAGCATGACTTTGCCCGACGGCGGTGCGGCTAAGATCATGAAGTGTTTAAGAAGCGAGTCGGGCTATTGGCAGATACCCGTGCTGGCCACTATACCGAGCAGTTCGAGAATGCAATCGCTCCCCCTTGCTCTGGAGGCGGACGACTTTTTGTGTAAGCTCCATCCCGTTTTCGACCTGAGAAAGAAGGTTCAGCGTCTTGTAGACGAGGCGGTGACGCACAGGCGCGTAAACGCCCTTTTAAACGAGGCGCACCACGACTTTATGACGGGGCTTTTAAACCGCAGGGGACTTAACGCCGCAATGGAGCAGTTGAGAAAGGAACACGTCCCCGTTGCCCTCTGTATGTTCGATCTGGACAACCTTAAAAGGGTAAACGATACCTACGGACACGACGTGGGCGACAGAATGATTTCGTCTTTTTGCGATCTGTTAAAGCGCAGTACCCGCAGCGACGACTACGTTTGCCGTTACGGCGGAGACGAATTTGTCGTCATCTTAAGAAAGATTGGCGAGCAGGACGCCCTGAAGAGGGCAAAAGAGATCTGCGAAAGAAGCAGGAAGATAGTGATCAACGAAAGCGTTACTCTTTCGTGTTCGGGCGGCGTGGTAACGTGCGGCGTCGACGAACCGCCCTCGCTGGAGCTTATCGAACGCGCTGACGAGGCGTTGTATAGCGCAAAGCGCAATAACAAAGGCAGCTGCAACATGTGGCAGAAGGGTTAAACCGCAAAGCTTTTTATAGACATATTATTCAAGGTTTTTATAAAACTCCTCAATAAGCAAGCTTTAAAACACTGCTGACGGGGGATAAAATTCCGTAATTACCGTGCAAAAATTAAACCGTGAAGAAATTTCACGGTTTTTTTATAAAAAAGGTTAACTTCTATTTCATTTAACTATATAGAAAAGATAATACCGCAACGGCTTTGGTTGAGCCAATGCGGTATTTTTAAACAACTTTATAAATTTTCATCAAATAATTTAACTATGCTGTCCATCAGCTCGCCGTTGACCTGGCTGTACAAGGCGTGGTCTACGGTTGAGTAATAGTCGGCCTTTTCCTCATAAGTCAGCTTTCTGCCCTTTTGCTTTTCCAAGGCGAGCAAGCCGTCCTTAACCTGCAATTGGTATTCCTCTGCCTCCGCCGAATGCCATATTCCCGTATGGCTGCCCTGCAACCCTTCGCCCACGTAATAGGTGACAAAAGGGTTGGTTATCTCGTCCTTGTGGGCAATAATCGACTGCTTTTCAAAGTTTATGGTCTTGTCCGTCTTACCGTGTGCCACAAGCACGGGTACGTTTGATTGGTTAATCCCCTTAATTGCGTTGCATTTGGTGTAGTCGTCGAAGATGAGCTTCTGGTACATATTGAAGAAGGGTTCGGGGATTCTGCCGATTACGCCTGCGTACTCCTCCGCCTTTTCCGTCATAAGCATACAGGCGTCGTGCATTGCGGCAATCGAAGCGCAGGCCTTAACGCCGTCGCAGAGGGAGAGGACGGACGTTGCGGCGTAACCGCCCCAGCTATGCCCTATGAGGAAGAGGGGCATATCAGACAGCGACTGCACGCTTTTAATGTGTTTAATCGTCCCCTCCAAGTCTATCAGGGACTGGCACATACCGACAAGGTCGCTGCCCTCCGATTCGTAAGTTCCCTGACAGTTGTAGGAAAAGACGCTGTACCCCGCATTGACCATATGCATGATAATGGGCAGGTAATCGTCGCCGCCCGACTTCATTCCGTGGACCATTACGACTAACCCCTTGTTTTCCTCCGAGGCATAGTAGTAGCCCTTTAGCTTTACGTCGTTAACCGTATAGTAGAACTCGGACCGCAGCAGTCTGTCCTGAACGCGTTCATAGCAGTATTCGCCTGGCGTCAGGGCGTAATCGGGGCGTTCAACCTTGGGGAACAGGGCCTCGTAGGCAATAATAGTTGATGCGGCAGTCGCAACGTTAACGCCCAGTGCAGCCGCAAGCAGCCCTATCAGCACTTTCTTTTTCTTTGGACTAATACGCATTTCATACTCCTATTATGTCTTAAAAGATATGGTTTTATTAGAACTCGCAGTCGACGTTTTGGTGTATTCTTAAAAGCTTTAAATCCATTGAGGCAACCGAGAGTATATAGCCTCCGTCAGCGTTTAAGCGCATACTGCGGGTGGTAAACTCCTCCGTCTCTATGGAGTCGGGGGAAAAGGCTCTGCCGCCCTGCATTTTAAAAATGCTCTCCTTCTGAGTCCATTTCTCTGCAAGGTAAACGGCTTTGTCGGCCTGGGCGGCGTACTTTTCCTCTTCGCTTCGCGTCAGGAATTTATGCCTTATACTCTCCAGCCTGTCTGTTATCCTTTCAACGTCCACGCCGACCGCCCTGCGGCTTACGCAGACTGCAACTATTTCTCCGCAGTGGGAGAGGGAGAAGCTGCAGCCGTCCGTAACCCATCTGCCGTTCTCCTCCTTGGCAAAATCCGTCTTTTTAGCGCTTAAGCCGAAGGTATGGAACAGGGCGTATTCAAGCAGCTTCCAGGCGCAATACTTTTCCCGCTGAACCCTTTCGTTGGTACAGCCTTCAATCTCCTGCCAGCGCTGCTTGCAGGATAACTTTTTCATCTTCAGCCCGTCGGGAATTTTGGCCGTGTACACGTCAACAATGGGCAGGTTATGGAACATAGCCCGCACGGCGTCTGCCTGGGTACACTTCTTCTCACCCATAACACATTCGTAGGCGAAGTGTTCGCAGTTGTTATACAGCATATTATAGCCCTTTTCCCCGATGCGGGAGCGGGCCTTCCGCACTGTGATTTCACGGGGGATACGGGCCTTTAACTCCCTTTTATCCAGCACCGCCGTCTCTAAAAAACCGCCCTGTAAAAATCCGTCCACGTCAGAGGCGCAGACCTCCACGTCGCAGTCCTTTACCGACAGTCTGGCGGAAGGGGCAAGCCCGAACTGAATAACTTCCCCGTCGCTGACATATACCCCGTAATGATAGATGTTGCCTATCTTAACGCGGATCATATCCCCGCTTTCAGGCTGAATCATCTGCCAGTTCATTGCTCTACGTGCGCCTCTATATAGTCGAGTACGTCGCCGACGCAGCCAAAATCGCTGAAGCTTACGTTGTCAAAGCGGATGTTGAAAAACTCCTCGATAGCGATTACAACGTAGATAATGCCCACCGAATTTAACCCGAGGTCGGTAGTTAAGTTGGATTGTTCCGTACAGTTATCTAAATTTACGGAATCTCCGAGCGCCAACGCTAAAATTTCCTTTAATTTTTCGGCTATTTCCAATCTCTTACTTTGCATTTTGGTTTCTCACAATTTTTAAACTTGCTGAACGGATGAAGTCGTTTTCGCGAATGACAATCTTGTTTATCCTCTGTTCGGAGGGGAGGGTTGCGTTAACCTTGTTTATCTCTTCACGGAGATAGCTTTCGGGGTCTGCAATCTGCATGGAGGCGAGCAGCGCCTTTCTGGGATAGACCTCCAGCACGAGGCCCGAACGCCCCGGTTCGTGGTTTTCGTAGATAAGACAATCCTGAATGGCGTCAATCTCGCCGAACTTAGCCTCTATTTCCGCAGGGGAAATGTTTTCGCCCGTAGGCAGAACGATAATCTCCTTCTTTCTTCCCACTATGTATAAGTAGCCCTCTTCGTCAAGGCGGACGAGGTCGCCCGTCTTAAACCAGCCGTCCTCATAGGCGCTGGCGTTTTCTTCGGGTTCGCCTACGTAGCAGTCCATCATGTTTATGCCCTTAAGCCAAAGCTCTCCGTCCACGATTTTATAGTCCATACCGTCGTAGATAAAGCCGACGGAAGCGGGTTTTTTCAGCGCTTCGGGGTTACCGCTTACAAGGTTAGCGCTCTCAGTCAAGCCGTAACCGGGCAACAGCGCAATGCCCAGCTTGTCGTATTCGTGTACGAGGTAGGGGGCAACCGTTGCGGCGCCGCAGATAATCGTCTTAATGTCGGGTCCGAGCATGTTTCTTTTGAACTGCTTGGAGAGGTTGAGCGCCATTTCTGCAAGAGCGGGTACCACTACGATAATGGTGGGTTTGAATACCGCTATGTCACGGAACATATCCTTATTGTTACGGCAGATGAAAATTGCACTGCCCGTGTAAAGGCTGGTTAAGAGGTTACGCACCAACCCGAACACGTGGGTTAAGGGCAGAACCAGCATATATCTCTGACCGAACACGTCCTTAATTCCGTAGCAGCCGTTCTTCACGCCGCGCATAATCGCCTGGTTGGAGAGGAGTGCGCCCTTGCTCTTACCCGTCGTGCCGCCCGTAAAGATTACGGTGCAGGGGGCCTTGCCCTCAACATTCTGGCAGGGGGTGGAGTCGTCTCCCCTGACGCTATCCTCAAACAGCTTGAAGTCAGGGCGCCTTTGCTGTAAGAACTTAACCTTCTCTGCAAGGGCGGGGCTGTAGATTAAAGCGTTCAGCGCATATTTCATAGAGCAGCCGAAAACAGTCGTCTCGTCGAGCTGCGGGGGGATTAAAACGGCAACCGCACCGATGGTGGTAACCGCTAAATAGGCCGTTACAAAGGCAGCGCTGTTGGGGATATAAATGCCAACGTTATCCCCGCTCTTTACGCCTTGAGACAGCAGGAAGCTGCGCATCTTTGCGGCCTCATCTTCAAGCTGAGCGTAGGTAATCGAGCGGTCGTTATCCACAACCGCAACGTCGTCCGCATATGCCTCAACGCAGTGTAACCACATCTCGCTTACGCTTGCATAGTCGACTATTTTAGCATAGGTATCCGCATCGGTATACTTTTCAAATACGTTCATGTTTTTCACCTTTTATCCTTTACATATTTATCATAGCGAGCTTTAAGCTCTTCTTCTCTTTGCTGTAATTGCAGGTTAATCGTCTCAACCTCTTTCATTGAAGGCAGCCTGCCGTCAAAGTTGATTTCAACGGGGTCGCCGACAACTGCCACGCGGCGCTGCCACCACTTGTTAATCTTGTTTATGTAGACGGGAACTATGGGCTTATTTGCCCTGCATGCCATAAGGATAGCCCCTGCCTTAAAGGGCATAACGCCCTCGGCCTTTTCGTTGACCTGCCCTTCGGGGAATATAACCACGGCTTTGTTTTCCTGCAATCTTTCGCACACTGTATAAAAGGTACTCATGTTGAAATTATCCTTATCTACCATAATGCAGTGCATCTGGTTGAAAAAGAACCTCTTCAATTTAGTGTTATACAGGTTTTTTGTGGCTATACAGTTTAACCTACGCCGCCAGAATACGCAGTGGACAACTATGGGGTCGGTAAAGCCAACGTGGTTTACCGCCGCTAAAAATCCGCCTTTGATTTTAGGGCGTTTGTTTAAATAGATAATCTTCGGGCGCATCCAGATCAATGCGGGGATTGCACCCGTAACCTTTACGAAGTCGTAGATAAAATTACACGTTCTTCTTTTCTTTTTCGTTTTGCATTTGTCTTTGGAGCTCATCTTTTAAATCTATCACCTTTTCTCTCAATCTCTTACAAATTGCGTCCAGGTTCTCCTTTTCGCTCAACTTTTCGTCATACCATTCCCGCACGTCGATGGGGGTGCCTATGATTACTCGCGCCCGCTTATTGTTGAAGTACTGCCCGTCGGTGTACACGGGAATAACGGGGGCGCCGCTCTGCAGGGCCATATATGCCACGCTGGGTTTAAATTCCAGCGGCTTCTCCTCGTCGGGGAGCGCCAGGCGGGATTCGGGGTAAATTTCCACCACGCCGCCCTTGTCAAGTATTTTTTCCGCCTTTGACAGGAAGGAAAAATCGTGGGTGTTGCGGTTGACCTTTATACCGCCAAGCAGCTTTAAAAGCAGCGTCATGATAAAGTTCTTGCTATACAGCACCTCCGCCATAAGGCAACGCAGCGTCCTGGTCCAGAACACGAACATCATAACGGCAAAATCCATTATGGATTGGTGGTTGGGCATGACTATTGCCTTACCTTTTATTCTACGTCCCTGTACCTTTTTATCTTCATAGTACACCTTGGTACGGAAGATGAAAAGGGGGGCGGGGAAGCCTGTAATTTTAAAAAACCAATGTGATAAAGAGTACATCAGCCGTTCGCCTCTTCAATGGGGGTATGTTCTGCCAATACCGTCTGGCTTTCGGCATTTACGGTATACAGCTTATTTATATAGTGCTGTAAAAGTGCAAGGGCAACTACGTTTAAGGGCAGAAGGGGCAGGATTACCGCAAAGGCTATCATCACAATGCGTGCGGTGCCAAGCTTTTTGCCCTGCAATACGCCGACGCCGTCCGCCTTTGCCTTTTCAGCGATAATGCCCGAAAGTTTTAATATGGTTGCAACGGAGAAGAAGGGGACGAAGCAGGAGGCGAGCCACCATGCCCAGGATTTGAGCTTTGCACCCGTAACTTCCTTTATGGATTTAAATAGGAAGCCCAGCCAGATAAATCCGAAGATAAAGCCCGAGAGGATTGACAGGCCTACCTGTACGAAGATTATTTCACCCTTTTCTTCCTTTTCATGGAATTTTTCGTCCCTTTCTATCTGCGATAAATCAATGTCGGGGTGAAGCTTTTTCAGCTCTTTTGCGACGTTTTCAGGCGTGTAATCTCTCGGCATTTTCCTTGCGAGAATTGCGCCTAAAATACAGGTAAACGCCACGATGAAGGGGACTAAAATAGTGCCGAGGTTAAACACCTGGGTGTTGGGCGCGCCGAACGCCTCCGCCGCAACGTCTATTGCAGAGACGACTTCGCCGTCCACAATCTTACTCGTCGCCCACTGCACGCCGGGAACGCCTTTGCAGATGAACAGGTTTTTAATCAGCTCATAGATGAGCGAACCTGAAATTGCGCTTGCAATGGAGGTGCAGACCGCATTGCCTGCAAAATACATTGCGGAGTGGTTTTTGTGTGTAAGCTTTTCCTCCACGCTGGAGATCTGGGCGGTGATATGATAGGGCATCATGAAGAATGCGCCGATTGCCCAGCTGCCGCAGAAACCGCCCAGACAGCCGAGGACGTATTGCAGTACCTTGTTGTCGGGGCCTACCACGAAAATCGAGCCGAAGAAGAAGTTTAAAATTGCAATGGCAAAAGCAATCAGGCAGGTCTGGTAGGTAAACCTTATTCCCTTTTTGGCCTTAAGCTTGTTGAACAGGTACAGCATAATGGGTACGGGTGCGAAAGCGCAGGTGTTGAGAATTGCCATCTCCATGCCGTTCATGCCCATACCGCCCAGGATAAGCACGTTCATACTTACAAGGAACATCTGCAGCCCGAAGTAGGTACAGCAGTTTACAAGCTCCCACCGCATAAACACCTTGTTCCTGAAGGTGAGGCTTAAGCTCTCCTTTAAGGTAACCTTTTCAGGCTTAGCTCCCTGATTTTCGGGGTAATTATACTTGGCGCCCTCTTTAATCATGAACAGGGGAATTACAAGCGTAAGCATTAAGGGGGAGCAATAATATATAAACTCGTTGATATGCAGCTTTGCACCCGATAAAATTACGGGGACAAGCGCATATACCACGCAGTAGGAGATGGTGTCGAAAAAGGCCTTATAGCCCGAAACACGCAGACGCTGCGGCTCGTCCGAACAGGTGGTGGACAGCGAACCGTAGAAGGAGATGGTACCCATCGTGTAGGTGGCGAAGAACACTAACGCCCAGAAGATAATCCATATCGTATTGACAAGCTGATTTTCAACCCCGCCAATGGGCAGCCAGCACATTACGTAGGAGAGCGTCATGGGCAGAAGGCATGCTAAAATAGTAGGTCTGCGCCTGCCCCATTTTGTCGACAGCGTATCGGTTACGTGTGCAAAGGGTATATCGATAATACCGTCGAACGCCTTGGCAACGGCGTACAGCGCGGGGAATACGGCAGGCAGTATAAAGCAAGCGCCGCTTGCAAACTTCTGAAACTCCCCTGAGTTTACAAGTGCGGAGGGATTGATTGCGTCCGTGAAGTATGCTCCCATCAGGACCATTAAAAAGTTGGGCCCGAAGCAGGAGAAGGCAAACACAAACTCCTTCCACTTTTTGTCTAGTGATTTAACCATTTTTTATATTCTCTCTTTAAATTATTCTCTGGTCAGAGCGTAGCTTGCTTTTTTATTACGTCGTAAAAATTCTGCGGGGTAAACAGCTTTTCGTCTTCGGGGAAGGAGACTTCGACGTGCAGTTCGGATTTTATGGTGTCAAGCAGTACGAAATAGTCTAAACTGCTTCCTCCTAAATCGGTAAAGAAATCGGACTGCATTCCCACGTCTTTTTCGTCGATCTGCAGCGCCGTAGCAAAGCACTGCCTGATCTTTTCCTCCAATGCGGATAAAACGCCCTCCACGTAGCCGTTTGCGTTGTCTATATCGATTAGGTTAAAACCGCCTGCGGAGTATCTTTTTGCAACCTTTTTTCTGCTGAGTTTAAAATCTCCCGGGCCTAAAAGCTCGTCTGCGGTTATGGCAAGCTGCGTAACCACGTCCCTTAAGTTGTTTTCTTTAAGTTTTTCGGCTAACTGTCCGTAAACTTTTTGAAGCTTTTGGGCAGAGAAGCAATTTTCAATACTTGCAAGCAGGGTGGGCGTTCCGCTTTGGTCTGCAAACAGGCACAGGTTTTTTATGTCGGGTACGAATAAACTTGCCTCTATCAGTTCGGGGTTGAGGTTCTCGCCGTTTTTGCAGATAATCAGATCGTCCTTTCTCCCCAGGTTATAGTACCTGCCCTTGCGTACGCAGACGAGGTCCTTGGTTTCAAACCAGCTGTCAAAGTCGGTAATCAGCTCCTCTTTTCCGTAGACAATGCGGGAGGCCATAGCCCTGCTTCTTACCAGCAGCTCGCCGTCCTTGGACACGCTGTACTGAGTGGTAGAGAAGGGTGCGCCTATGGAGCCCAAGTTCCTCACTCTGGCGCTCGACGAAGTCTCGACGGAGGTAATGCCCACTTCTGTCATGCCGAAGCCGTTGGCCATATGGTAACCTATGCCGTTGAAAAAGCGCAATACCTCGCCCGATACGGCGCTGCCCCCCGTAATTAAAAACTTAATGCTGTCCCCGAATATATTCTCCCTCACCTCTTTGAAGAGGGGTTTTGCAAGCAGCTGGCCGAACCTGCCCGTAGCGTTTACAAAGTTCAGCGCTCTGCAGAATTTGTTATAGGTCTTTTTGCCCCTCTCTTTAATGGTGCGCATGGCCTTTTTATGTACCGTGTTCCATACAAGGGGTACGGCAAATATATGGGTAACCTTATGCTTTTTAATGGTGTTCACCAGCGTCTGGGGGTTCATATCTTTTAAAAACACAAGCGTACGGGAGAAGAAGGTAAACCAAAGGTATACGGCCGCAAACCCGAAGATATGGTAGAAGGGCATGGCTGCAAGCAGCTTTAATTCCCCCTCGTAATGCTCCTTGAAACGGGGACAGTTTTTAATTATCTCCGCACTGCTGCAAATCTGGTGATAGAAGTTCTCCGCAGTATATGCGCACAGCTTTACCGAGCCAGAGGTCCCCGACGACATGAAAAGCACTTCGTCGCCCCAGACGTCGGGAGTATATTCCCTTCCGCAATCCTTCTCAAAGATTTTATCGGCTGAAAAGGTAGGCACGCCGAAGCTCTGCCCGTCGGATACTACTGCGGCAACGCCGTGTTCGGTAAGCGCCTGTTCCAGGACGTTTACGGGCAGACGGGCGTTTAATAAAAGAGGACGGTAACCGCACATAAGAACAGACCAGAAGGTCTGCAGCCATGCAAGGGAGTTCTGCATATGTAAGCCGATCAGCGAACCCTTTGCAATACCTTTAAAGGCGTCGCTGAAAGCGGTTGCCACCGTCTTAATCTTATTATCACACTCCCCGTAGGTCACTTTTTTTATGCGATAGCCGTCCGAATATTCTGCAATGACGTTTTCTCTTTCGGAGAACATAAAGTAATACAGAGCTTTAAAATCCCTTTCCGACGATTTATAGGCATTGAGCTTGTGTTCGATATACTCATCTACGTCGGAAAAACCGCCAAGGTTGGTTAATTTCATGTTCTTCTCTCCAGCAATAAAATCATCATTTCAATGGGGTTGAAATATTTACGTAAATATATTACAAAATATTACGCCAAATCTTTTTTATTTTACTATATTCTGCATTTTTCGTCAAGCGTATATATTTTAAAAATGCCTATTTTTACGATTGGTATAAGTTACCTTTCAGTGCGGCGCCGTGGCAATATGTGGCGGTGTAGATATTGACAACGGGCCGATTGGGTTATATAATAGTTATATAATTTTCAGGCGTGAACGCTTGCCCGTTTGCGTCGGAGGTAGCGTATGCAGATTATAGATATTCAGACGTGGAAGAGAAGAGTTCCCTACCTGAACTTTATCAATTACACCAACCCCATATTCTCGCTTTCGACACGGTTGGACGTAACCGCGCTGTACGATAGCTGCAAGAAAAGGGGTACGTCGTTCTTTACCGACTTCATGTTCATAGCCGTCACCTGCCTTAACTCTGTTGAGGAGTTCCGCCTTCGTATAAAGGACGGAAACGTCGTGCTTTACGACAGTATAAGTCCTAGCTATATCGTCATGTCGGACGACGGCGTAATAGTCACGTGCCGCAGTGCAAGCTGTGCCGACTATGCAAAGTTTTACGAAAACGCCCGCCGTGATGCGGAGCTGGCAAGGACCAACAAAAAGACCAAGGAGTTTAACGACGGTTCAAACGACGTCTACTATATCTCGTGTATGCCCTGGACGGATTTCACCTCGGTGACAAACCCGTACGATTTGAAGGACGCCGAAGCGAGCAGTATACCCCGCCTGACCTGGGGCAAGTACACCGAGGAAAACGGCAGGAAGAGGTTGACAATGGATATAGCCGCACATCATGCGCTTATCGACGGCGAACCCATCTGCAGGGCATTCAACAAAATTCAGTCCGCCATGGACGATCCCGACAAATTCTTTGCAGAACATACCGCACAATAAACAGATGATTAAACAGAGGTAAATATGAAGGATAAAATTTTTATAGCCTGGAGCGGCTCTAACCTTATTGCTTCAAAGATCAAATCCATACTTGAAACAAAAAACTACAAGTGTACCATAGGCGGTAACTCCGACAACAGCTCTACCTACTCTTCGGTAGGCGATACGGTAATCCAGCAGATAAAAAACTGCAATCAGGCGATTGTAATCTTCCAGAACAGGGCGGACGGCAAGGTGAGCAACAACCTGTTCTTTGAGCTGGGGTACGTGCTTTCGATGTACGGCCAGCAGAAGATACACTGCGTAAAGAGGGCGGACGAGGAAGTAGTGCTGCCTTCCGACTTCGATAATTCCTTCGTTGAGCCCATAGTATGCGACAATGACGAGCAATTTGTAGAGGGTATTTTAAAGTACTTCTTTGCCCGTCAGAAGATGTCTATAAATCAGAACAAGATGCTGCTGATTAACAACCGCTATCTTATGCACGACTATATTCAAAGACATTTTTCGGAGCAGGGGTCTAAATGTTCGGACTACGAATTGGCGCAATATATCCTGTTCTATATGCAGGCCGCGCAGATGTTCGGCGACGAGGCAAAGGTGTGCAGGGAGCTTAAGCAGTTCAAGGACGACTATCATTCGTATTTTTCGGACGAGCTGGCAATAGCCGTCGACATTGGCATATCCTACTTTGAATTTTCACAGAACATTCTCATGCGGCCGGACGGGGAATTTTACGTTGAACGCAGCGTGTTCCGCCGTTTCAGGGACAGCTATATCAAATGCAGGGAAGATTTAGGCGAGGACGACACGGGTATGTTCAGCGAGTGGGCCTACACCTTCATCTCTCAAAGGCTCAATTACGCCTATATGCTGTTTACCAACAATCCCGAACTGACTGAAGAAAAGTTGGTTAAGAATATCGAACTGAGTAAGGAATGGGGCTTTACCGCTTTGAAGGACGTGGAGAGGTTGGAGAGCTATGCGTCGATAAAGGATAACAACGACCATAAGGGCATACTCTCGCTGTTCAGGGCATACCTATACAGAAATCTGTTCGTCTGCAGCAGAAAACTGCACGACGAAGAGGGGGAGCTGGACTGGCTTATAAAGAGCAAGAAGGAGCGGACCTCGCTTAAAAACAACTTTGAAATAGGCAGCATAGACTCCCAGCTATACGATAATTTCGCCATGGAGTACTACCTTATCCTTGTGGAATATCTGCACTATGCGGACAGGCTCGGTCTGGACGAGGACGACGTTGACGACTACAAGGACGAGATAAAGTGCTATATCGATAAATTCACAAAGCAGGTCAATCACAGCAAATATATCGACCGTATAGCCTCGCTTTTGAACAAACTATAATTACAATCTATATCCTGATTTCATATATTTACGTGGCGGAGTCTGTTTGCAGTCTCCGCTTTTAGTTTGCGGTCAATCTTAATTACGGTGACTTTTTATATTGATTTTGTTGATATTTTATTACAAATGTTGTATAATTTATGCAAAAATTTCAGGCGTTTAGTTTATGGGAAAGGTTGATAAAGGAGAATTTAATAATTCGATAAGAGAAGATAACGTATTCTCCGAGTACAAGCCTTTCAGCGCTGAAAGGTACTATTCGCCTGAAAGTGCCAAATCTCCTGAGGAAACGGCTTCTTTTAACGAGTCGTTTAATAACGACGGCGGGACTGCCAATGGTAAGGAGCAGCAGTCTGCCGATGCAAACGAACTTCAGAAGCAGTACGATAAAATAAGGGAGTCGGAATCCTCGCAGACGGGTGAACCATCTTCAACCCCTTCTATGCCCTCGTCGGGGGCAGAGGGCGGCCAGGCTGCGTCAGGTACCGCCCAGACTGCGGCTACAGTTTCAGGCAGTGCCGCCACGGCGGGCGGTGCAACAGCGGGTGCAACAGTTGCGGCGGCGGTCGTCATCGTCTCATCCGTAATTTCGGGCGGTTTCATCTCCGATTTCACCAGCCATATAAACAGCTCTGCGGGCATGGATTACGTCGCCATCACCGTGGATATGGACGAGCTTTTATCTCAATCCGATAAGAGCTACGGCTTAACCTCCCAGAACTTTTCAATCGAGCTTGACGCGGGCAACTCCTCCCGTAAAATTCAACTTATAGACGGCATACACAGCTATCTATTAACGGGGTTACAGCCCGAAAAAACTTATACATACAACCTGATATGCAACAATCCCCCGCTTGGCAGTAATTCAAACTGCTATTCCAAGACGTTTACTACGCTCAGTACGGGTGCGCCCGTCGCCGTCTATGACGAGCTGAACAGCTTTGTCACCTATGACGAGGTAACTCAAACCGCTACGGTCGGTTACAGCGTATACGTCTCGGACTATGGCGGGGTTTTTGATAGTTACGCCTTCTATATTTGCAGCAGCGAGCAGACCGATTTATCTGACGTTAACCGCGTAATATATGCCGACGAAACGCTTGGCGAGGACAATTATTTCACCGGCGAGGCGGTCGGTATAACCGATAACGAGCTGTACCTCTACGTCGTGGGCGAAAACAGCGTGGAGTCGGCAGAACTGTTCTCGCTTAAATTGACGCTGGACCTGCCAGAAGAGTGGCAGACGCCTAAATCCCCCGCCTTTGAAGTCGACGAGGGCGAGGAAGTTGTAACAACCCTGCCCGACAGCATTTCAGTTGGCGGTGCATTGACTGATTTTAATAAAGACTTCACCTACTTTGCATATATTACGCAGTATGCCGAAGATGGAACCACGCTGGTTGAAAGACAGGAAGCGGGGTTAATAACAGATCCTGAAAATATGACTTATAGTTTAAACGGTGAGGCATATTACGGGGTTAAGACCTTTAAATACGTAATCTATGCAGACGATTTGGTAGTATACGAGAGCGGAGAAAAGCAGTTTACTGCAAGCCAGGCGTTTGGGGCAACCTATAACAAGGTGCAGCCCGCAGACGCTTCTATAGAATATAGTGCAAGCGGAGTAACCATAACTGTTGACACTGGCTTTACCTCGGATTATAGCAATTACGAATATAAATTAGTAGTAACCAACTCTTTAGGCGAAGTGTTTGGCCAATACCAAGGCACGGGCGAGGCGGTTATTGAAATTACAGACTATATAGGCCTTGACGAAATCAACTTCACATACTACGACCTCGGCACGTTCGCAGACGGCGAGCAGACGCTCGGCGAACATACCACCACGCCTATTACGGGGCAGGCATACTTTGTAGTTGACGAAACCGCAGAGGATATCACTGCCCAGCCCGATAGCATAAGCGTTAGCGGTAAGTTAACAGACCTTAACGAAAACTATACCTATACCGCCTACGTAACGCAGTATAACGAGGACGGCACGGCGTTAGTTGAAAGCGACGAAGCGG
>JBJFAG010000011.1:0-6058 GCA_051887795.1 Candidatus Coproplasma sp.
CTCGCCAAGATATGCCAAAACGGCTACAACCAGATAACTGCCGTAACCGAAAGTGCCGTACATAAATGTACAAACTGCCTTACCTAACCCCATAAATACGGTATCATAGGAGAGAAGCATAACAAAAACTAAAGCTGAAAACAGCATTATAGTTACGCCTAACGTCTCTTTAGTAAGAATATATGAACGTTTATCGTTTTCGTGATTATCTTTCAAGGCAAAACTCCAACAAATATCCTATATTATATCCTGCAGAATATTATATCATAATTATTATTAAAAGACAACAAAATAAAAGTAAATAAATACAAAAACGCACCTGTAAAACAGGTGCGTAAAAGTAACTAATATTTGTAAGGTTAAATTTTGGTCTTACCTTCTTCAGCTTCAAGAACGTTATCGTTGTTCCAGGAATAAAGGCTACGGATTTCCTTACCTACTTCCTCTAACTGATGAGAAGCTTCAAGCTCTCTGGTAGCATTGAAATGAGCTCTGCCATTGTTGTTTTCAGCAATCCACTTGGAAGCGAATGTACCGTCCTGAATTTCAGCAAGGACCTTTTTCATCTCCTTCTTCGTCTCTTCGGTTATAAGACGCTTGCCGGTTTCATAGTCGCCGAACTCTGCCGTATCGGATACGGAATATCTCATAAGCGAGAAACCACCCTTGTAGATAAGGTCAACTATGAGCTTCATCTCGTGGATACACTCAAAGTAAGCGTTTCTGGGATCGTAACCTGCTTCAACCAAGGTCTCGAAACCGGCCTTCATAAGAGCAGTTACGCCGCCGCAAAGCACTGCCTGTTCGCCAAAGAGGTCGGTCTCAGTTTCACACTTGAAAGTGGTTTCAAGTACACCTGCCCTTGCACCGCCGATACCTGCAGCATAGGCTAATGCAACGTCCATTGCCTTACCTGTGTAATCCTGATGGATTGCAACAAGTGCGGGAACGCCCTTTCCGTCCTGATATTCAGAACGAACGGTATGACCGGGGCCCTTAGGCGCAATCATAAACACGTCTATGTTTGCAGGGGGAACTATCTGCTTGAAATGAATATTGAAGCCGTGTGCAAAAGCAAGAGCGGCACCTTCCTTTAAATTCTTTTCAATGCTCTCCTTATATACCTTTGCCTGTCTTTCATCGTTGATAAGAATCATGACGACGTCAGCACGTTTAGTAGCTTCCGCAACGGTATATACTTCGAAACCTGCGGCAACTGCCTTAGGCCAGCTCTTACCGCCTTCGTGCAAGCCGATAATGACTTTAACACCGCTGTCTCTCAAGTTCAAAGCATGAGCATGTCCCTGGCTGCCATAACCGACGATTGCGACGGTCTTACCCTTTAAAACGTTAATATCGCAATCACTTTCATGATATAACTTAACCATAATCTCTGATTATTCCTCCAAAAAATTAAATTAGGAATATTATATTACCAATGATTTTATAAGTCAAGCATAATGAGAAATTATTGAAAAATTGCCTAATAAAAATTGCATATCATGATTAAATAGAGTATAATTAATATAAATTTATAAATTTGAGTGAATAATTATGAATGATATTATTAATTGTTTAAAATTTTTAAGAGGACTAAAAGGCGATGCGCTTTTTCAATGCGCACTAAATTTAGCCGATGATTACTCTCAATTCAATCAAAACGATTTTTCCTGTATGGCATTTCAGGCAAATGCGCAAGACGGGATATATAAATATATTGAGGACCTGATATTATACAACGAAAACCCTTTTTCTATAGCTTGTACAAAGGGTACCCCTTCTCAAAGACTTATTAAAGCTTTTGTCCACGATTTAGAAATAATTTACAGTGTTTTAAAACTTATTAAGCCAAGCGATGATTATTCATTAGGTGAAGACCTTCCCCTTTTCAACCGCAATTCGCCTGAAGAGACCACGAACAATTTAATGAATTTTTATGCAAAGAACGGCTATGGAAAATTTGCAAAGTATAAGGCCTTTATCTATCGTAACGGCGGCATTGAACCTATCAAGCACACCTCTGAAATTGAGCTTGAAGATTTAAAGGACTACGCAGAGGAGAAGAAGGCGTTTATCGATAACGTAAGCGATTTTCTAAATGGTTTGCCCTACTCCCACACCCTTTTATACGGTGACAGAGGAACGGGTAAATCTTCAACCGTGCATGCCGTCCTGAATAAGTTCAGTTCAGACGGTCTGCGCCTTATCGAAGTTGAAAAAGACGATTTACGTTCAATTAAAAAGATAAGTGAACTCGTCTCCGAATTTCCCTTGAAATTTATAATATTTACTGATGATTTAACCTTCGGCGAAAACGACCCCGGAGTCTCCTCTCTCAAAGCTGCTGTAGAGGGCTCTCTGGTTAACGGAGACAACTCTATGATAGTTGCCACTTCCAACAGGAGACATATAGTTTCGGAAAGTTTTACGGCGAGGGAGAACTCCCTGCACCCTTCAGATCTGAAGGAAGAACAACTATCCTTGTCGGACAGATTCGGTCTTACAATAATCTTCTCTACCACCGATAAACCCAAATATCTTTCAATTGTCCGTCAGCTTGCAAAGGATTTCAACATTACTATGCCGATTGACAGGCTTGAAAGTCTTGCAGAGCGTTGGGCAATTATCAAGGGCGGAAGATCCCCCAGGCGTGCAGAACAGTTTATTAACCTTGTCTACTCCTGCCAAAAGAGCGGGAGAGATATAGTATTTTAAACTACGTTAACTGCTTTGCGATATCGTAGATATCCCCTGCACCTAAAAACAATATGACGTCGCCCGTCCTGCACTTTTGCGTAAAGATTAAAATATCTGCAGGACAATCGCCATATCGGGAGCGCTTAATACCGTTTGAAAGCGTTAATGCGCTACCCGCATCGTCATAATATTCCCTCGCCGCATACGTTTTATAGATTAAAAGCTTTTTTACGGGAGACAATACTCCCACAAACTGTTTAAACAAGGTCTTTGTTCTGCTGTATGTATGCGGTTGAAATATTACGTATAACTCCCCCTGACAGACAAGCCGTGCCGTTTTGAGCACGGCTTTTATCTCGTTAGGATGATGGGCATAGTCGGCAATGCAAGTAGCACCGTTAATCTCCCCTATCAATTCAAACCTTCTTTTTACCCCCTTAAAGCTTAGTAATCCATTGGCGATATCTTTAAACTCCAATCCCAACACCCTGGCTGCAGCAATTGAAGCAAGTGCATTTAACACGTTGTGTTTACCCGAAACGCTTAAACTTACCCTGCCCAATTCCTCGCCTTTTTCATAGGCTATAAAATTATATCTTCCATTTTCCTGGCGTAGCTTTTTTGCATAATAAGTTGCCCTGTCGTCTAATCCGAAGGTTATACCGCTGAACTCCCCGTCACCGTATAGCCTTATCGCACATTTACTCCGATTAGAAAATTGCACGTAGGCATTTTTAAGATCTTCTGCACTTTCATAACAATCAAGGTGGTCCTCGTCGCTGTTTAAAACAATTCCGATGTCAGGATTTAAAAGTAAAAAATTTCGTTTGTATTCACACGCCTCGGTTACGAAGTAACTGTTCCCTCCCGTATAGGCGTTAGTCAGCAACTGATCATCACCGCCGATATGTGCGGTAAAGCTTAAACCTGCTTCCTTAAAAATATGGGCTATCATTGCAGTGCATGTGGTCTTACCATGACAACCCGAAACGGCCACAACGTTAGAAAACTCATTACACAACAGAGCAAGAAAATTACCCCTGGAGATTATTACCTTTCCAAGCCTCATAGCGGTAAGCAATATTTTGTTATTGCTTGCTATGGCGTCTGTGTACACTATACAGTCAAAACTGCTGACGTCTGCGTTAAGGTTGTTAGTAACCTCAATACCCAACGCTCTTAGACATTCAACGTTTTGACCGCATACTCTGTCGTATCCTGCAACCGTTTTACCGTTATTGAATAGTATTTTGGCCAAGGCACTCATGCTAACCCCGCCTATACCTACAAAGAAGTAACTTCTATAATCCAACTCTTTACTATTTATCATATTAAATTTTATTAAATTAAAAGATAAATTATCACGAATTGTCCAAACTTTATGCCGTAAAAACAAAAAAAATGGCGACCTGTACAGGTCGCCATAACGTATGAAATATTATTACTGAAATTACTCGTCACCGTTCTTTCTGCCAAGCTTATGTAAAAGCCTTGCAAACTTAGGTACGGATTTTTCCGCAGGGCGTTCAATGGTATCATCTGCAAACCCCTCGTCGTTGCTAACAGGTGCAACGTTGGCAGGCTGTGCGGGTTGCTGCTGGAACTGCTGATTGGGAACAGGTTGCGAATATTGAGGCTGACCATACTGAGTCTGTCCGTACTGTGCAGGGGTAACAGGCTGCTGGGGGTAAGCCGTTCTGGGCTGATAGTAGGGTTCGCTTACCGACATTCTCTGCGTAGAGGACTGGGAACCGTAGAGCGACTGACTGCCAATAGAGCGGCTCTGGTCTTCAGGGACAACGTTGGTATATCCGGGGAAACCTGTTGCTATAACGGTAATCTCCACCTCGTCCTTTACGTTGGGGTCGATCCTCGCACCGAAAATGATGTTCGCAGTCGCATCAACGACGCTCTTTACAAGTTCAGCCGCATCGGAAACTTCTGCAAAAGTTAAATCTTCACCGCCGACTACGTTTAATATAACGCCCTTTGAGCCTTCAATAGTGGTATCGAGAAGGGGTGAATTTACTGCAAGACGTACCGCTTCGATAATCCTGTTGTCGCCCTTGGCCACGCCTATGCCGAGATGGGCAATACCCTTGTCCTTTAATATTGTCTTTACGTCAGCAAAGTCAAGATTGATAAGGGCAGGGTTTACGATTAATTCGGCAAGTCCCTTAATACTCTGCTTCAAAATTTCATCAGCTACCCTTAACGCCTCTTTCATCGGAGTATTTTTATCGACTACAGTCCTTATCTTGTCGTTAGGGATTACAATTAAAGTATCAACGTATTTCTTAAGACTGTCTAATCCCTTAGCGGTATTATCCATTCTCTTCTTGCCTTCAAAAGCAAAGGGTTCCGTTACGACTGCAACGGTCAATATCTTCATATCCCTTGCTATTTTTGCAATAACGGGCGCTGCACCGGTACCTGTACCGCCGCCCATACCTGCAGTGATAAAGAGCAGGTTTGTGCCTTTGATTGCTTCGGTTAACTGATCCTTATTTTCTTCGGCAGCCTGTCTGCCAACTTCGGGTTCGGCACCTGCGCCAAGGCCCTTAGTGAGTTGTCTGCCGATTTGAATCTTATTTTCACATTTAGACAATGCCAAAATCTGTGAATCCGTGTTAACCACTACGTATTCTGCGCAGTTAATTCCCGCCTCAATCATACGGTTTACTGCGTTGTTACCTGCACCGCCAACACCAATTACTTTGATGCGTGCCTTGCCGGAAATATCTGAGCTGATAACTTGATCGTTGAACATTTAATTTTCCTCCGAAAAGTATAAAGAGTATGCGGTTAATTGAGTACCGCCGACAAAAGTGAGAACAAAGATGAATAGACGGGTTTATCGTAATAGGGAAGCGAAGGCGCTACAACCTCTACAGGGGTAACCAGTCGGGATGAAATGTGTTCGTTCATGCCCCTGATAACGCCTACTCCTTCACCCGTAATCAATACAGGTATATTGCTCAAATCCTTACCCATAAACGACTGTCTGCAAGCCTCGATTGTTTCGCAAACCGCGTCTAATCCCTCTAAGATAATTGATTTTAATTGACTTGACTGATAAGCATATCTCTTACCGTCAAAGATAACCTCTACAATTGAAGAATTAATTCCCTTGGAATTTAAATTTACCCTTTTTAACAGTTGACTTGCAACTTCATAGGGGACTTCTAAGGTCTCCATAAGCAGGGCCGACATATGCCCCACGCCTATTGAAAAAGGTTCAGAATAGGCAATTCCGTTTCCATATACAACGCTGAAAGTTGAAGAAATATAGCCAAAATCCAAAAGAACGGAATAGCCGCCCCTCTTTTCCTCAGGGATCAGATAAAACGCCTCCGCCCTG
>JBJFAG010000012.1:0-6041 GCA_051887795.1 Candidatus Coproplasma sp.
CGTAGCCTTAGTATTGATAGAGGGGCCGTTTGCGCTGTCATGGGCTATAATATCATTAAAGGTGTTATACAGACGCGAAGTGGATTTAGGGGATATGTTCATCGGCTTTAAAAACTTCGGTAAGTCGGTTGCTCTCAAGGTAATCAACGACGTGTTTATTTTACTCTGGTCGTTGCTGTTAATCGTTCCCGGTGTCATTAAAGCATATTCATATGCAATGAGTTTTTACATATTAACCGACAATCCACAAATGGGTCCCAGAGATGCCCGTTTGCGTTCTGTTGAAATGATGAAGGGCAACAAATGGCGTTTATTCTGCCTTGATTGCAGCTTTATCGGTTGGGGCCTTCTCTGTATACTCACCTTTGGCGTACTTTCAATGTGGGTTATTCCCTACAAGCAGTGCGCATATGCGGCATTCTATGAAGAGCTTAAAAGGGAACAGGGAGGGGTGATCTCCGAAAATATCGAGCAGCCTTCCGACCAGCCCGTTGAAGAACCTTTTGCAGACCTTTCAGCTCAGCCCTCGACCGAGGATACCGCTGCGAAAGACGAAAACACACAGTTAATCAAATCCGACGACGACTAATATAATCGTTACAATAAGTTAAGCCCCGCAGGAGACTGCGGGGCTTAGTCTGTATACAAGTTTTTCAATGTTTTTCAGGTAAAAATTTCCAGTAACGGACGGGCATATATCCCTTCATCTGTTTCTCGTGCGGGCGGGACAGGATATTGACCGATTTGTAGTACAGCTTCCATAGATCTTCAAAGTACTTCTCGTATTCCGAAAGGTAGATTTCGGCGTCCTCGACCCTCGTCATAACTATCTCTTCCCCGTCATACAGGGCGGCAATCTTTCTCTTTACGTCGTGAATGACGAATTTCTGTCCGCCAAGCCTTTCGGCAAAGTGGACTGATAACATATCCGTAATATCGTTGTCGGGCGAGTAGGGGGCGTACAGCACGCCGTCGGCATTCTCCATAAACCGCAAAAATCCCTTCATGCGGTGGGTTTCACCCGTAACTTTGCGTATAACGTCCGTCGCCTCCAGAACCCTTGGGTCGGCCTGCATATTGCGCACCGCACCGCCGTTTGTTACGATAAGCTTAATGTAAGTAAAGGCAATGTTCTCCTTTAACGTGTCGCAGCTTCTCAGCAGGAGTTTAACGTCGTTTAACGCCCCTGCATCCAGCAGATTGAGTTTGCGCCTTACCCTTTCAGCCTTTTGGGAATCGGGTTTAACCTCAATAAGTTCGCACCCCAACCCCAACTGCACGTCGCCTTGGGAGGTTATTATACAGTCGTTATTTTTATAGGCGTCAAAGACTGCGGTATAAAAACAGTCCTCGCTCCCGTCAGTAATATAATACGTCATATCTCACCTGTAAGGGCGGAGAGTGCAACCGAAGGGGAGGAGAACATAGAAAGCTGTTCTGCACTGCCGTTGCGCTCCTGCAGCAGTAACGACGCGTTAACCGTATTTACGTTCTCCGAGCCGTAAAACTTCCCATTACAGGTAATAAAGTGTTTCGCCCTCTTAAGTATTATGCGCATTTTCGCGAGATTATCAAAGTCGAGGGTGGTATATTTTCTCGCCTCAGTAATGCGGTAGGCGCCCCTTGCCCCGATTCCGGGAACCCTTAACAGGCTTTCAAGCGGAGCGGTGTTGACCTCCACGGGGAACAGCTCCATATGCCTTAACGCCCAGGCACACTTAGGGTCCAGCTCGGTGGAAAGGTTTTCGTCCTCGTCGCACAGCTCGTTTACGTCAAAGCCGTAAAAGCGTATAAGCCAGTCGGCCTGGTACAGCCTGTGTTCCCGCAGCAACCCCGCCCCGACTTGCGGCAGCTTTGCACTCTGAACTACGGGGATATAGGAGGAGTAGTACACCCTCTTCAATCCCATACGCCTGTAAAGCGCCTCGGTAAGGCGCAGTATCTGCCCGTCGCTTTCGGGTGAGGCCCCCACAATCATCTGAGTGGTCTGCCCTGCAGGTATAACCCTATGGGATTTTTTAACTTTATTCTCCTTGTCGTAGCAGATGGCTTCGCTCAGCTTTTTCATGGGCAGCAGCAGGCTGTCCTTGGTCTTTTGGGGCGCAAGCAGTTTAAGCGATTTTTCGCTGGGTAGCTCCACGTTAAAGCTCATTCTGTCCACGTACTTCGCCGCCCTCATAATTAGTGCGTCATCGGCATGGGGTATGCCCTTCAGATGAATATAGCCGTTGAAGTTGTAAATTTTCCTGAGCTTAATAACCGTGTCGGTTAGCAGCTCCATAGTGCGGTTTGGCGATTCGAATACCGCAGAGGAGAGGAATAGTCCCTCTATATAATTACGTTTATAAAAGTTAATAGTCAGCTCGCAGATCTCGTCCGGGGTAATCGTCGCCCTGGGTACGTCGGCGCTGCGCCTGTTGGGGCAGTATTCGCAGTCGAACAGACAGGCGTTGCTCATTAAAATTTTCAAAAGCGATATACATCTCCCGTCAGGGGTAAAGGAGTGACAGATACCCCCGACGGAAGCGTTACCTAATCCCCCTTTGGTGTTCACCCGTTTTGAACCCGAAGAGGAGCAGGAGACGTCGTACTTTGCACTTTCCGTCAGAATTTCAAGTCTGTTTTCGTCAAGCATAGCTTCGCCTCCTTTACAAACGTATGTTTGTATCAAATATGATATCACTCAAAAAGGCGTTTGTCAACCGGTTAAATAAAAAATAATTAAAAATTTTCACTCATTTTTCATTGATATACCTTTTTTTATTACTAAAAGCGGTGTATAATTATAATAAAGGTAGGTAATTATATGAAAGTACTTATTGTAGATGATGAAGAGATGATAAGAGGCGTTTTAAAGGAATACGTCGAGTTCGAGGGTAACGAGGCGTACGAGGCCGCTGACGGTATGGAAGCCGTAAGGATGTGCAGGGACAACGACTTCGACGTTATTTTAATGGACGTAATGATGCCACGACTTGACGGTTTTTCTGCGGTAAAAGAGATTAAAAAGAGCAAGGACATACCTGTCATAATGCTGTCTGCAAGGGGTGAGGAGTACGATAAACTCTTCGGCTTTGAGATAGGCGTAGACGACTACGTCACCAAGCCCTTCTCCCCTAAGGAGGTCATGGCGAGAATAAACGTCATAACCAAGCGTAAACAGCAGAAGGACGAGACGGGGGACAAAGTAACCTTCGAGGGGTTAACCGTCGATATGGCAGGCAGGAACGTATTCGTTGACGGGGAGAAGATAGACTTAACCCCCAAGGAGTACGATATACTCTTCTACTTTATCAAGAACAAGGGTATTGCCCTGACGAGGGAAAAGCTGTTGTATGACGTGTGGGGTTTTGACTTCTACGGCGACGACAGAACGGTAGACACACACATCAAGATGCTCAGGGCAAATTTAAAGCAGTACCGCAAATTTATCGTAACCTTAAGGGGGGTTGGCTATAAATTCGAAGTCTGAGGGGAGCAAGTTACCCTTAAAACCTAAAAAGATATATAGAACCAACGTAATCCTATGGCGATATTTTGCCCTGTTTACGTTTGGTATAGTAGCCGTAATTTCAATAGTATTTTACGGCTATTTGTCAAGCACGGGTCTGGAAGGTGCGGAAAAAAGGGTGCAGTCCGTAAGTGCAGATATCGCCCAAAAAATTACAGATCCCGCCTTCCCGGGTGAACAGCTTGAAAACATAGTGTATGAATATGCCCTTTCAGAAGGTGTTTCAACCTTTCTCTTTGACGAGTACGGAAGAGATATAATAAATATGGGCAATCTCAGCGGAGAGACCATTCAGGAGATTTACGCCTCTGTAAAAAGGAGGGTGCCGGAATGGAAGGCGGGGAAGGTGTACGACTTTTCCACTCAATATAATAGCAGGGTAGCCTATACGGTAGTAACCTGTCTGATCTTCAACGGCCAGAAGGCAATGTTAGTCGTTCGCTATCCGGTAGGGCCGGTAGCGGCTTCGGTTACCAGGGTGGAGATAATGCTTATAATCATTGCCCTTTCGGCGGTTATAATCGCATTCTTCGTATCGTATACGCTTTCCAAAAAGCTATCGTCGCCGTTAAGGGAGATATCAGGCACGGCTAAGCAATTGGCAAGCGGTGATTATTCGGTACAGTTCACCTCGGCACAATATGCAGAAATCGCCACGCTTTCGGACAGCTTGAACTATATGAAGGACGAGATGAAGAAGTCCGACGACTTTAAAAAGGAACTGCTCGCCAACACCACTCACGATTTAAAGACGCCGCTTACAATGATCAAGGCCTATGCCTCAATGATAAAGGAAATTTCAGGTGACGACAAGGTTAAAAGGGAGAAGCACCTGCAGGTAATCATCGACGAGGCGGACAGGCTTACAGGGCTTGTAAACGATATTTTAAATACCTCTAAGATAAGCTCAGGCCTGCAGAATTTAAATATAAAGGTATTCAATCTGACCGATTTAATCTACAGCGTAATCAATAAATTCACCTATCTGCAGGACACGCAGGGTTATTCCATAATGGTCGACGTGGACCCCAATATGTACACGTCGGGCGACGAGGAAAAGCTCTATCAGGTAATTTACAACCTCGTATCCAACGCCATAAATTATACGGGTGAAGATAAGACTATATACGTTTCGTTAAAATACGTACCGCAGTCCGACTGCATAAACTTCTCCGTGCGGGATACGGGCAAGGGAATCGAGGAAGAGGAGCTTGCGCATATCTGGGATAGATATTATCGCAGTAAAGACAGCCATACCCGCCCTGTAAAGGGTACGGGGTTAGGCCTTAACATAGTCAAGTTGATTATGGAAAGTCATAAATTCGGCTACGGCGTAAACTCAAAAGAGGGCGAGGGTTCTACATTCTACCTGAACTTCCCCCACGTGCCTTCAACGCCTGAAGAGTAAGAAGTTAATAATAATCAACACAACCGACGGAAAATTCTTCCGTCGGTTTGCTTTTACTTTTGCAGCGTGTTATAATACGGCTATGAAGGAAGAATTTATAAGATCAGCACTTGTTTTGGGCGAGGAAAATATTCATAGGTTATCAAACTGCAGGGTGGCCGTATTCGGCTTAGGCGGCGTGGGCGGTTACGCTGTGGAATGTCTGGCCAGAATAGGTATAGGCACCCTCGATTTATTCGACGGTGACGTCATATCTTTAAGCAACATAAACCGTCAAATTTTGGCTGTTCAGGGCAGTGTGGGTATGAAAAAGACTCAGGTCGCTTCACAGCGAATAAAGTCGATTAACCCCGATATATGCGCCAACGAATACCCTTTTTTCTTTAATCAGGAGACAAAAGTCCAGGTGGATTTTTCACTCTTTGATTACGTCATAGACGCCATTGACGACGTTGGTGCAAAGGTATTGCTTGCCGTTTGCTGTAAACAGTCAGGCACGCCCCTAATCTCCTGTATGGGTACGGGCAACAAGCTCAACCCCATGGGCTTTAAGGTTGCCGATATCTATAAGACCAAGGTCTGCCCCCTTGCCCGTGTTATGCGCAGGGAGTTAAAGGCAAAGGGCATAGAGCATTTAAAGGTCGTCTATTCGGAAGAGGAGCCTGCAACGGCCGTTTTAAACGAGGGCGGCAGGCATATCCCCGGCTCCGTCTCCTTCGTTCCTCCCGCCGCAGGACTTCTGCTCGCCGCAGAGACGGTTAAAGATTTAATTAAAAAAGTGCAATAGCCAACTTGTGAAAAACACCTCAAAACGTTTGCTTTTTTGGAATGGGTGCTATATAATAGAGTAAATAAAAAAACTTTTGTTTAAGTATATATGTCAGTACAATTCAAGTTACATTCAAAATACAAGCCGACGGGCGATCAGCCCCAGGCAATAGAAAAGCTCGTCGAGGGTGTTAAGGACGGTATCCGTACACAGGTACTGCTCGGCGTTACGGGTTCGGGCAAGACCTTTACCATGGCAAACGTCATAAAGGAGGTGGGTCGCCCTGCCTTAGTCATTGCTCACAACAAGACGCTTGCGGCGCAGCTGTGCAACGAGTTCAAGGAGTTCTTCCC
>JBJFAG010000013.1:0-6037 GCA_051887795.1 Candidatus Coproplasma sp.
TTTATATGAACTCTTTTTTTATTTGCAGGTGTTGCACTTGAAAGTATAATTCACCTCAACATAAAAGCGGTTTACGCCATTTGGGTGTAAACCGCTTTACTTTTTTTATGAGTTACTATATAATAAAACGGATAAAAATAACAGGAAAATATTATGGCTAATCCTTTAGTAGCAATCGTCGGCAGACCTAATGTTGGTAAAAGTACCTTTTTTAACAAGGTTGTCGGCAGAAAAATTTCAATAACCGAAGACAAGCCGGGCGTCACCCGTGACAGGCTTTATGCCGATGCGGAGTGGAGGGGCAAGGCGTTCTCCCTCGTCGATACGGGCGGTATCGAATTAAAGAGCGACGACATTATGTGGCGTCAGATTAAAAAGCAGGCGGAAGTCGCCATTGAAACTGCACAGGTAATCTTATTTTTTGTAGACGCAAAGGAGGGGTTAACTACATCCGACTACGACGTAGCCGATATGCTCCGCCGTTCAAAGAAGCCCGTAATTTTAGTCGTAAATAAGGTAGACGAGTATTCCGAAGAAAAGGTGTTTGAGTTCTACTCCTTGGGCTTAGGCGAACCCTACCCTATATCCTCCGAACACGGCAAGGGCATAGGCGACGTGCTGGACGAGGCGGTAAGCTGGTTTGAAAAGTATGAAAACGAGGAAGACGACAGCATAAAAATTGCAGTTGTCGGCAAACCCAACGCAGGTAAGAGTTCGATAGTCAACCGTCTTTTGGGTTTCGAGCGTTCAATTGTAACCGATATTGCAGGTACCACAAGGGACGCAATCGACACCAAGTTCACCTACGACGGCAAAAACTATACCATAATCGACACGGCGGGTATCCGCAAAAAGGCAAAGGTAGAGGACGATATCGAGTACTACTCCGTCATGCGTGCCTTCGACGCAGTGCGCCGTGCGGACGTGTGCCTTTTGGTTGTGGACTGCTCGGAGAATTTAACCGAACAGGATACCAAAATCATAGGCTACGTTCACGAGCAGGGCAAACCCTCGGTAATCGTTATGAACAAGTGGGATTTGATCGAAAAGGATACCCATACAATAAACAAGTTCAATGAGAAGTTAAAGGAAGATTTAAAGTTTATGGACTACTTCCGCCCCGTGTACGTCTCAGCAAAGACGGGGCAGCGTGCGGAAAAGATCATGAAGGAAGTGGACGCCGTTTATGCAAACTCTCAAAGGAGAATTTCAACGGGTACCTTAAACGATTTGATTTTAGATACGGTAAGGGCAAACGAACCCCCTTCGTATAACGGTAAGCGTTTAAAGGTCTATTATTCCTCACAGGTTTCGGTTGCTCCTCCCACGTTTGTACTGTTCGTAAACAGCACAAACCTTATGCACTTCTCCTACCAGAGGTTTTTGGAGAATACAATAAGGAATGCCTTTGACTTTTCAGGTACACCTATAAAAATCGTAACAAGGGAAAAGAAGGAAGCTCAATGATAGAATTTGATATTGCTCAAAATTGGTATTGGCTGGTTTTGGGGGCGGTGGTGTGCTATTTAATAGGCTGTTTCCACTTCGCCATTCTCATTGCAAAGATCAAGAATAAGGATATTTTAAGCGAAGGCAGCGGCAACCCCGGTGCAATGAACGTCTCCAGAAAGCTCGGTTTCAAGTACGGACTTATAAACTTTTTCTGTGACGCGTTGAAGGGTGTAATACCCGTATTCGTAGGTTACTTCTGCTTTCAGGGAATGGTGTTTAAAGATACCAACGTGTATGTCTCCGACTTTATGCGTTACTACTTCGCCCTGTTTGCAGTGTTAGGACACGTATTCCCCGTGTTTATGAAGTTTAAAGGGGGCAAGGGTATTTCCACAACCATAGGACTTTTATGGGCTTCGGTTGCCTGTGATACGTGGTGGTTTGCATTCGTAGGTCTTGTCCTGTTTGTATCGCTGTTTGTGTACGTATTCTTCACCGAGTGGGGTTCGATGGGTTCGCTTATCGGCGTTTCAGGCTTTTCGATCTGGCAGGTAATAATCTTTATTGTCCGCTACAGCACTTGTCTGGACAGCGTGTATATCATAATTACGTTTATGATTATCCTCGCTCTCAACGTAATAACCTGGGGCGCACATAACAAAAACCTGCATAGATTATTGCAGGGTGAGGAACATCACACCTCGCTTAAAAAGATGCTTCACATAGGCGGTAAATCAAAATAAAGTCACAAAAGATTGAGTGAGTTATGGGCGTGTTCCATAGGAATTTTTGAAACATTGTAAAAGAGTAGCAAAATTATTGCTACTCTTTAATTATGTTTTCAAAAACAGACGACTTTGCAAAGTATAGTTTGCCCACACCTTAAAATATTTTTCCTCAACACAACAGCCCGATAAATTAAAATTTACGGGCGCAAAACAAATACTTGATTGGGGTACCCAAATTCTTCTGTCAATTCGCCCTCCTGAAATCCGAATTTTTTGTATAGCGCCCTTGGTGCAATGCCCTTTTCATCATTTTCACGAAACGTTGACACCGTAATTTCACGGCTTCCGTCCAATTCATCCAGCGCTTTTTTCAAAAGGATCGAAGCAACACCCCGCTTTCGATATTCAGGATCTACAGCCAAACAGCAAATCATATTCTTGCTGTGCGAAAAAAGAAGAACGCCAATAATTGTACCCTGGCTTTTGACGCACAGTGCCTGTTTTTTGTCTATGAATTTCAGTAAGGTCTGTTTATGCTCAGCTATACGCTCTTCCGTTTCCAGACCGGGAAAATTCCAACTTACCTTTCTGACAAGTTGCATCCACGAATCAATACAGGAGCTTTCCCCAAACACTGCTTCCATCTCATTCACCTTTACAAATTAATATTTACCGTCGGGTTAATTATATCAAAAAAATTTGTATCGTTCAAGTTGTTCACGCGAGTAGAAAAAAACTCGACTTACAACAAGTCGAGTTTAGTATTATTTTAATTAAAATCCCCAAGGTGAAGAGCGATAATCTCACTCCGATTTTTAATTATAAAACCTTTGATAAAAAGTCCTTAAGTCTCGGATTCTGAGGATTGCCGAAGAATAACTGCGGAGAGTTCTCTTCCTGAATTTTGCCCTCGTCCATAAACACCACACGGGTGGCAACTTCCTTTGCAAAGCCCATTTCGTGGGTTACGACTACCATTGTCATGCCTTCTTTTGCAAGGTCGATCATAACCTTTAAAACCTCGCCTACCATTTCAGGGTCGAGTGCGGAAGTGGGTTCGTCAAAGAGCATTACGTCAGGTTCCATTGCAAGCGCCCTGACGATTGCAATTCTCTGCTTCTGCCCGCCCGACAGGGTGGAGGGGTAGGCGTCGGCCTTATCCTTAAGCCCAATCTTTTCAAGGAGCTTTAACGCCTTTTCTTCAGCCTCCTGCTTGGTGCAGATCTTAAGCTTAACGGGGGCAAGCGTAATATTCTGCATAACCGTCAGGTTGGGGAACAGGTTGAAATGTTGAAACACCATTCCTATTTTTCTTCTGGCGAGGTTGATATCCTGGTGATTTTCGTTGTAGGTACTCTTTATGGCAGAATGGTATTCCTTTCCCTCAAACCTCTTTAAAAGGTCCTCCGACTTAATCTTTTTAATAACAGCGTCATGCAATTCGGCTTCGGGAACGCTGTCTTTAAGCTCTTCTGCAATTCGTTTGTAGGTCTTTGATTTATCGATTATATCGGGATGGAGGTAGGGGTCAACGGGGGTTAAAAGCTTATCTTCAAGCCAGACTTCGCCGTAAGTTACTTCTTCCAAAAGGTTAAGACAGCGTAAAAGAGTGGATTTGCCGCTGCCCGAAGGCCCAATAATAACAATACGTTCGCCCTTTTCAACGTTCAGGCTTACGCCCTTTAATACCTGATTTTTTCCAAAATTTTTGTAGACGTTTTTAACGTTTATCACTCTTCCTCAACCTCCTTTCAATGAGTTTGATAATCAGTGTAAGCAGATATACGATGGCAAGGTAGAACAGAGCAACCACAACCATAGGTGCAAAGTAGGTTGCCAGGTTCTGTCCCGCACCTAACACCTGTGCCGCCTGAGTTAAATCGAACATACCTATCATACTGACAATAGAAGTTTCTTTTATCAATGCAATAAGTTCGTTACCGATTGCGGGTATGACGTTTTTCATGCCCTGCGGAATAACTATGTTTGCCATTGTCTGTCTGCCGTTAAGTCCCAGCGCTCTGCCGGCTTCGGTCTGCCCCTTGTCTACGGACAAAATACCTGCACGGATATTTTCCGAAACGTAAGCACCACTGTTAATTCCGAAAGCTAAAATCGCAGTGACGGTGAGGGGGAAGCCCTTAATTGCAAAGATAATAAAGGCCATAATGAACAGCTGTAAAGCCATTGGCGTGCCTCTGATTATGGTTGTGTACACGTTGCAAAAGAAGTTTGCGACTTTTACCACAGCGTTTTTTTGCGGAAGAATTTTAACTATAGCTACAATTGTTCCCAGCAAAAGTCCCACTACCGTAGCGCCAAGCGACACTATAAGAGTTGTTTCCAGGCCTGTCAGTATCATTGACAGATACTTTTGAGTTGTAAAAATTTTGGCAATGTTTTCAAAAAAAGATGCCATTAAATTTAAGTTCATAGACAATTCCTTAAATATAGTCTTAAAACGGGCTAAAAGGGAACGGTAGTTTACGTTCCCTTTTTTGTTCCTTATTAGTTATTTTTAGGCGCAGACAGACAGTAAGCGCTTGAAATTCATTGAAGATTAGTTGGTAAGTCCCAGATGATTTGAAACGAGCTGATTAATTCCGTCCTCGCCGAGTTCGCTGAGTACTTCATTTATAGCATTAAGCAGTTCGGTGTTTCCCTTTGTAACACAAATTGCATATTGCTCTTCGGTTGCAGTTTCTTCATCGTAGTACAGAGCGTAGCACTTAAGAGTGCTGTCATTCTTAACAATATATTCTGCGGGGAGTTTATCGACGACAACTACGTCAACGCCCGTGCCGAGTGCCGATACTGCAACCTGAGCGTTGCTGTAAGTTACAAGCTCGGTACTTGTGCCGTACAATACTCCGTCATAGCCGTAGTCGGGGTCGCTCTCCTGGCCGTTAATTTCGCCGTCAACGTAGATATGACCGGTTGTGTTGGTCTGAACGCCTATTTTCTTACCTGCAAGCGCCTCCCAAAGGATATAGTCAACGCCGTCGGCAGTTGTTCCGCTTACGGAGAAGGTGTCGTTCTTGAATATTACGTACTGAACGGAAGTGAAGTAGGGGTTGGAGAAGTCAACCAATTCCTTCCTTGCGTCGGTTATCGTAATACCTGCCGCACCGCAATCAAACTGAGTACCGTTGGAAACGTTATCAATAATAACGCCGAAATCGGTATTAGTGAACACAACCTCTTTGCCGAGCTTTTTGCCGACTTGGTTCATAATGTCTACGTCTACGCCCACAATCTCGTTTCCGTCGTAATATTCGAAGGGAGCGAAGAAGGCGTTAGTGTCAACATAAATCTTTTCACTCTTTGAACAAGCGGTAGCGGATACTGCTGCAACTGCGGCGAACGCGAATGCCGCCACTGCACATATAATCTTTTTGATTTTCATATTATCACCTCTGAAAAAATTTCATTTAAATTATGCATTAATATTAATCATTTAACAGCCGTTTGTCAACCAATATTATGCATAAATTCAAATAATTTTGTATTTTTATAAATTTTCATTTATTGGAAATATCGGGCAGAACGGGGAGTATTACTTAAAGTATATCCAAATTACGGCAACGATTATTAATAATGTAATGTATAAATATAGATTATACAAGTAATAAAAAACGGCGTGAACGGTTAAATTCCACGCCGTAGGTTTCAAAAACGCATATACAATATTTATTAATTAATTATTTTAGCTTATCTTCCTTGTCCAGATCGGTTTTGTCAAGGGAGATTATAGAATATTCAATCTTTCTGTTTGCGGCAAGCAGTGTTTCGATAAAATCGTTATACCATTCCTGTTTAACCACAATAATCATATATTGTCCGTCATCAAAGGTAAC
>JBJFAG010000014.1:0-6024 GCA_051887795.1 Candidatus Coproplasma sp.
AGCCCTTGTAAAGGACGATCTTGGTTTCCACCCCGGCCCGGTGCAGCTTTACGCCTGTCTGGATAGCGACGTTACGATAGCGCCCCATGCAACGGTGCTTATTCCTACGGGTATTGCAATGGAATTGCCCGTAGGGTATGCCGGACTTATCTATGCCAGAAGCGGACTTGCTTCAAAGAAGGGGCTTGCCCCCGCAAATAAAGTCGGCGTAGTCGACTGCGACTACAGGGGTGAGGTTAAAGTTGCCCTTCACAACCACGGCGAGATTGCCCAGACCGTCGCCTGCGGGGAGAGGATTGCCCAATTGGTTATTGCTCCCTACCTGACTGCTCAGTTTATCGAGCAGGAGGAGTTGTCTGAGACTGTTCGCGGAGCCGGCGGTTTCGGCTCGACGGGGTCTAAATGATATTACGAATACTTTGACAATAAACTTCGTAATACGGTGTCGGCTGTGGCAACCTTCAGTCACTTACGTCTGTGTAAGCTCCTGTCAGGTTTTCCTCGCCTCCTTGTCTTACTCGTTTCTTGTCAAAGGAACATTCCCTAGTAATTTACATACCAGGGTATGGAAGAGGTACAACCCTGAAAAGGAAGAAAAGCATACCCGAATAATGTGAATAATTATATCAACCAGCGCAACGGCAAGCCGTTGCGCTGGTATCATATTTTTATAACCCTTTCAATATAATAATCAACTATGGAAAAGAGCAAACGGGGTGGGATATTTGCGGCAATAGGGGCGGCTACGGGGCTGGGTAACGTCTTTCGCTTCCCTGCGCTGTGCGCAAAATTCGGCCTGTCATTTATCCTGGCGTATGCCCTCTGCCTGGCGCTTGTCGGGTACCCGCTATTAGGTGCCGAACTGAACTTAGGGCGTGCTGTGCGTAAAGGAAAAGGGGAGAGGTTTATTGCGCTTCTGATGAGGGCCGCCGTTGCAAATTCTGCGGTGATTGCGCTATATTACGGGGTGATTGCCTGTAAACTCAGCGGTGCCTTGATTAACTTTTCCCTCTCCTTAAACGTGGATACGTATGGATATATGCCCTGTTTAACGGCATTTTTAATTTTTCCTGCCGTATTCTTTATTTTAAACAAGGGGAACGGGGCGCTGAACGTCACGGGTAAAATTACCGTAATCGCCTCGCTTGCGCTCTTTGGCTTTCTCGCCATCAAGGGGGTAAGCCGCGGCGTTGTGCCGTTAAACCTCCCCTCGCTTTTATGCGGCGAGCTGTGGGCGGAGGCGGTGGGGCAGACCCTGTTATCCCTCTCCCTTGCAGGGGGCGTTATGCCGACCTTTGCCCGCACCATGCAAAAGTATGCGGTGCCTTCAACCGCTTTGAAAATAGTTGTTGCAAACCTCGTCTGCTGCGTACTTGCCGCCCTCTCCGTCTGCCCGTTTTGCGTGGGACTCAACGTTGAGGGCGGTATAGCCTGTGCCTTTACGGTCTACCCGCAGGTTATCCGCAACGCAGCTGACGGCCCGATTGCCCAAAGGCTGTTGGGCGTATGCGTATACGTGGTCTTAACGGCGGTGAGTATTCATTCGCTCTGCTCGCTCGCCACCCCGCTGCTTTGCAGGCTGAAGGGCAGAAGGGCGGTCTCCGCCATAATCTTTTGTATACTATCCGCCGCGTTTGCCCCCGTACTATCCTTAAATCAGGGCGAGGCGCTGTCCTGTTGCGACAGGGTTGCCTGTTGCGTAACCGCAGTGCTTATTGCCTTTTTTGAGTGCGTTGCCCTTGCAAAAGGCGTGAAGGGCAATGCTGCAATCAGGCTGTTAACAGGGCTTATCTGCCCCATAGTGTGCGGTCTGTCTGCCTGCCTTTCGATATGCTCGGCCAGGTTTTCGGAATTTTGCACCCTGTCCCTTGCCTTAGGCGCGCTCTCTGCACTCTTCCCGATATGCTATGCCCTTGCCCCGTTGAAAGGTTGGTTAAAGCTTAACTGTAAAAAACCTCGCCCAAGTCCTTGACAAATTAAAACAAATGCCTATAATAATAGTTGCACACGCAACAATTGCGAGCGCAACTAATAATTAACGGTGGTAATCACTATGGAATTTTTTATGAAGAACGTGTCGCTTTTAGCGCAGAGTACCATGACGTACCGCGACAAAGTCTTTTCCCCCAAGGGCTTAACGGGTGCGCAGGTCAAATACCTTTTAGGCGTGGCAGGGGACGAGGGAATATCCCAGGATATGCTGGCAAAGAAGATGATGATTAATAAGTCCAACGTCGCCCGTCAGCTCAGCGCATTGGAGGAGAACGGCTTTATCAGGAGGGAACAGAGTGCGGAGGACAGGCGGGTTATGCTTGTGTACACTACCGACAAGGGCAAGGACATTGTTCCGCAGCTGCGTGAGGAGAACGGGCGCTGGAGGGAGATTGTCTGCGAGGGGTTGACAAAGGAGGAGCGGGAACAGTTGGCCTACCTTTTGGACAAGCTGATTGCAAACGCCCGCGCATATCTCGGGTGTGAGCTATGAAAAAGACGTTGAGTTACATAAAACCCTATAAAGGTGAGGTTATAGGCGGACTTGTATTAAAGTTTATAGGCAGCTTTTCCGAGCTGTTTTTGCCGTTGCTCCTCGACTATATGGTGGACTACGGCGTGCCGTCCAAGGACATTAAGCTTATTGTCATTCTCGGTGTAATAATGCTGGTCTTTGCGGCTATGGCGCTGCTTGGCAATATCTTTGCCAACCGCATTGTCGCCTTATGGGCGGGCAAGATGACAAAGGACTTAAGACAGGAGCTGTTTACGAGAATAACCTATATGTCAAGCTCGGGAGTGGATAAATTCACCGCCCCGTCGCTTGTGTCAAGGCTGACGAGCGACACCTACTACGTAAACCAGACGGTGGCGAGCATCATGCGCCTGGGCGTCAGGGCGCCTATTCTGCTCATTGGCGGAATTGCGTTTACCTTTACCCTCGACTGGCGGCTGGCCCTTGTGCTTACGGTATGCGTTCCCCTCGTCACGATTGCCATGTTTATAATCACCCGTAAATCGTTTAAGGCCTACACAGCCGTTCAGCAGGGCGGCGACGCGGTCGTCCGCTCCATGCAGGAGAACGTTTCGGGCGTCAGGGTTATTAAGGCCCTTTCACAGACGGAGTATGAGAGCGAGAAGTTTAAGGTAACCAACCGTAATCTCGCCGATAACGAGCTTAAGGCGGCAAGGATAACCTCGCTTACCAACCCTTTAACCAACCTTATTCTGGAGCTTGCCTTAGTGGGCGTAATCGGGCTGGGTGCATACCTGTCCTCCTCAAGCGGAACGCTTCTCGCATTTATATCCTACTTTACGCTTTTAGTCAATGCAATGTTGGGTATCTCCAAGATATTCGTCAACCTTTCGAGGGGGTTGGCATCTGCTTCCCGAATTGAAAAGGTTATGGACTATGACGCAACTATGCCCGTTCTGGACTGCCCCGAAGGGGATAGCTCGAACGCCGTTGAGTTTAAAGATGTCAGCTTTTCCTATAACGGAAAGGGCGATAATTTAACGGATATCAGCTTTGCGATAAAACGTGGGCAGATGCTGGGTATAATCGGCGGAACGGGCAGCGGTAAGAGTACGATTATTAACCTTCTGCTCCGCTTTTACGACGTAGATAAAGGCGCCGTATACGTTGACGGTAAGGACGTCAGAAGTTATGAGAGCAAGGAACTGAAGTCTAAGTTCGGGTGTGTATTCCAGAACGATTTCCTCTTTGCCGACACCATTGAAGAGAACGTTAAATACTTCCGCGATATCCCCGACGAGGATATTGCCAAGGCCCTGCGGTGCGCCTGTGCGGAAGAGATTGTTTCAGAGAAAGAGGAGGGGATAAAATACCGCCTTGCGCAAAAGGCAACCAACCTTTCGGGCGGGCAGAAGCAAAGGCTGTTAATCGCCCGTGCGCTTGCGGCAAACCCCGAAATTTTAGTGCTGGACGACAGCTCCTCCGCCCTCGACTACGCGACCGACGCCGCCGTAAGGCAAAACGTCGAAAGGGAGTATTCGGGCTGCACTAAAGTAATAGTCGCCCAAAGGGTAAGCGCCGTGAGGTGTGCAGACCTTATAATAGTATTGAACGACGGTCAGGTGCTTGGCATGGGGACGCATGGCGAGCTGGTTAATACTTGTGAAGAATACCGCCTTATTTGTGAGGCGCAGATGGGAGGTGAGGTATGAGAGAGCCGAGAATGCATTTATCCGACACCCGCCGTTTTGCCGAAAAAAAGGTGGATAAAAAATACACTGCGTACAGGCTTATGGGCTATTTAAAGCCCTCGCTGCCGCTGTTCATATTGGTATTTATCGGCAACCTTATCTCCGTCGTTCTATCGCTGGTCGGGCCGTACCTGTGCGGACTTGCCATTGCGGAGGTCAAGCTGGACGGTACAACAAATTTCAATAAGATAGGCATACTGTGTTTAGCGTTGATATGTACCTACGTAGCCTCCCACCTGTTAAACTATTTAACGACTGTAGGCATGGCCTACGTGGCGAGGAAGATGACACAGAAGATGAGGGGCGATCTGTTCAACAGGCTTGTAAATATGCCCGTCGGCTACTTTGACAGCCGCCAGGCGGGCGACGTCATATCCGTGCTATCCTACGACGTGGATACGGTGGGCGCTTCGCTTGCCAACGACGTCATCATGGTGCTTAAAAGCGTGGTGCAGATTGTCGGCGCCCTCGTTATGATGCTGGTTATTGCAGCGCCTTTAGTAGCCGTGTTTGCCGTAACGCTGCCCCTTAGTTTTATTGTAACGGCGAAAATAACCAAAAAGGCGCAACCGCTATTCAGAAGGCGCAGTGCCGCGCTGGGAGAGTTGAACGGCCTGGGCGAGGAGCTTTTAGGCGGACAAAAGACGACTTTGGCCTATGGCAGAGAGGAGCAGGTATGTAAGTTGTTTGAAGAGAAGAACGTTAACGCCAACCTTGCCTACACCAGGGCGGAGTACTACGGGTCGATAACGGGCCCCTCCGTAAACTTTTTCAACAACCTTTCACTGGCGTTAATCTCCGTACTCGGCGCATTGTGCTATGCCTTCGGACTGTTCGGTATAGGTATAGGGCAGATCTCTTCGTTCGTACTCTATTCCAGAAAATTCTCCGGGCCTATCAACGAGATTTCCAACGTAATAGGCGAGTTCCAGTCGGCGTTCGCCGCGGCGGACAGGGTGTTTAAGGTGCTGGACGAGAAGGAGGAGGAGCTTAATAATCCCAACTGCGTAGCCATAGAAAACGTGGAGGGCAAGGTTGAGTTTAAAGACGTTTCGTTCGGATATACTGAGGGGTCTACGGTAATTAACGACCTTTCACTCACCGCCAATAAGGGTGACGTTGTGGCGATAGTCGGGCATACGGGTGCGGGCAAAACTACGCTTATTAACCTGCTAATGCGCTTCTATGAATTGAGGAGCGGTAAAATTCTGCTTGACGGGCAGGATATCAGCGGGATAACCTTATCGTCGCTCCGCCGTTCGTTTACGCTGGTACTGCAGGACACCTGGCTGTTTGCAGGTACAGTGTACGAGAATATCGCCTACGGTAACCCTAACGCCACCAGGCAGGAGGTCGAAAGGGTATGCAGAGCGGCGCGTATTCACTCCTTTATCGAGAGATTGCCTAACGGCTACGACACGGTGCTTACCGATAACGCCGCCAACGTCTCCAAGGGGCAGAAACAGCTTTTAACCATTGCAAGGGCTATGCTCTCCACCTCGCCGATACTCATTTTAGACGAGGCGACCTCCAACGTCGATACCCGTACCGAACAGATTATCTCCGACGCAATGACGAGCTTGATGCACGGCAGGACGTGTTTTGTTATTGCCCACCGCCTCTCAACTATACGCAATGCCGATAAGATTTTAGTAGTCGACAGCGGCAACGTGGTGGAGCAGGGTACCCACGAGGAGTTGTTGGAAAAGAGGGGGTATTATTATAACCTCTATAATTCGCAGTGACAATATCAATTCCAACGTCATACCGAAAGTATTATAAATCGAACTTTAGCGGCGCTTGCTT
>JBJFAG010000015.1:0-5885 GCA_051887795.1 Candidatus Coproplasma sp.
AGTATTAATGGAGAATTAATATTATGGAAAATAGAAAGATTTATATTACCGATACTATTTTAAGGGATGCCCACCAGTCTCAGGCGGCTACCCGTATGAAATTTGAAGAGATGGAACCGGTTTTACCCCTTTTAGATGAAATCGGTTACTATTCGCTTGAGGCATGGGGAGGAGCAACTTTCGACTCCTGTTTAAGGTTTTTAAACGAAGATCCCTGGGATAGGTTAAGGAATTTAAAGAAATATCTCAAAAAGACCCCTATTCAGATGCTTCTCCGTGGACAGAATTTGCTTGGTTACAGGCACTATGCCGACGACGTCGTTGAGAGCTTTATTGCAAAGTCAATTGAAAACGGCGTAGGTGTTATAAGGGTATTCGACGCGTTAAATGATCCCAGAAACCTTGAAGCTTCAATGAAGGCCATCAAAAAATACGGTGCAGGCGGTAAGTGCGTATGTGAGGCGACTATGTCTTATACCACAAGCCCCGTGCATACCACTAAGTATTTTGTTGACCTCGCTAAACAGCTTGAGGATATGGGTGCCGACAATATATGCATTAAGGATATGGCTAACCTTTTGCTTCCTTTCACTGTTTATGATCTCGTAAAGGAAATCAGGGCAGAATTAAGACCTGAAACAAAGATTCACGTTCATACCCATAACACAACAGGTACGGGCGATATGATTAACCTAATGGCAATTCAGGGCGGTGCAGACATAGTTGACTGCGCTCTGTCACCTCTTGGCAACGGTACGTCAAACCCCGCAACCGAACCCTTAGTTGCAACTTTAAAGGGTACTAAGTACGATACAGGAATTGAAATCGAAAAGCTTTTGCCTATTGTTAAGCACTTCAACGGTGTTGCGGAAAGGCTTGAAAAAGACGGTTTCCTCAATCCTAAGGTTAGAAGAATTGATATTAATACCTTATTATATCAGGTTCCCGGCGGTATGATGTCAAATCTTATGAACCAGCTTAAACAGGCGGGAAAAGAAGATAAGCTTATGGAATGCCTTGCAGAAGTTCCTGAAGTCAGGAAGGATTGCGGTTATCCTCCCTTGGTAACTCCTTCAAGCCAGATAGTAGGTACTCAGGCAGTCTGGAACGTGCTTATGGGTAAGTACAAGACTATTACCGCTCAGTACAAGGACTTAATGCTCGGTAAATACGGCCAGGTTCCCGGTGAGGTTAACCCTGATATTTTGAAGCAGTGTACAGCAAACGGTGAAGAGGTTATTACTTGCCGTCCTGCAGATTTAATCAGCAACGAAATGGAAACCTTAACCAAGACCGTAAAAGAAAAGGGCTTCTATGAAAAGGAAGAGGACGTTCTCTCCTACGCATTATTCCCTGAAGTTTCAGAAAACTTCTTCAAATGGCGTAAGGCGCAGAAAATTGGTGTTGATTCCGATATGGCAAAAAACCCCAATAAAGTCTACCCTGTATAATAAATTTGCGGCGTAATTATGTTACGCCGCTTTACCCTATAATATGGATGTATCAGTAATCGGAGCAGGTGCAGCGGGCCTCGTTGCGGCGTACGCTGCAGCAAGGAATAACAACAGTGTAACTATCTATGAATGCAATGAAAAATGCGGAAAAAAGATTTATATAACTGGAAAGGGACGCTGTAACGTAACGAATTGCGTTCCACCCTATGAATTTTTGAAAAACGTCGTAAACAATTCAAAATTTATGACGGGGGCAATCAATAATTTCTCCCCGGAAGATTTGATGGCGCTTTTGGAAGAGGGTGGATTAAGACTTAAAACTGAAAGGGGAAACAGGGTTTTTCCAATCAGTGATAAGGCAAGTGACGTAACTAAATGCCTGGAAAAATTATGCCAAAACGCAGGTGTAAAGTTTGTTTTTAACGCAAAGGTAACTAAAATTGAAGTTTTAAATAGTACTGTGTCAGACATAATCGTTGAAATTGACAGCGGAATTAATACTGTTAAATGTGATAGGGTTATTGTTTGTACCGGTGGAATAAGCTATCCAAGCACCGGCTCTACGGGAGACGGCTATGCTTTTGCTAAAGATTTAGGCCATACAGTAATCGAGCCTGTTCCCGCATTATGCGGTATTAATCTTAAAGGTAGTTTTTATTCTTCACTACAGGGTCTTTCGCTTAAAAACGTAAATCTTACAACCTTTTATAATAGTAAAAAATTATGCTCACAATTCGGCGAGTTTATGTTTACCCATTTCGGCATTTCAGGACCTGTAGTACTTACAGTGTCTAGCCTGATAAACAGACTTGATTTAAATTTGGTCAGGTTATCGCTTGATTTAAAGCCTGCTTTGACTGTTGAACAGCTTAATGAAAGGATATTAAGGGAGTTTTCAACAGCTCCGAACAAAGGTATTAAGGCTGTTATGCGTTCGCTTTTGCCCGTTGCTCTTATTGACGAGGTGCTTAAAAGGTCTGGGATTGACGGTGAAAAGAAGGTTAATTCAATTAGTCGCGGTGAAAGAACGGCTTTGATTAACGTTTTGAAAAACTTTGAAATGCAACCCGTTTCTCTTCGTTCGTTCAACGAGGCAATTGTAACTTCAGGTGGCGTTGATGTTAAGCAAATTAATCCAAAGACTATGGAAAGTAAACTTATAAAAGGTCTTTATTTTTGCGGTGAAGTGCTTGACGTAGACGCTTTTACCGGAGGATTTAATCTGCAGATTGCGTTTTCAACCGGATACGCTGCAGGCAGTTCAATTTTTAATTAATAAAAATACTCACATAATAAATTTTTAACTATGAGGGAAAAATTATGAAAGCAATCAGAGGTGCTACGACAATTTCAAACGATTCGCCTGAAGAGGTAAAAGTTGCTGTAAAAGATCTGCTTACGCAGATTGCGGCCGTCAATCGACTTGAGGAGGAGGACATTGTATGTATTATGTTTTCCAGCACGGCCGACATTAAATCGTTTTATCCTGCAAAAGCTGCAAGGGAGGCTGGTTTTTCGGCTTGTCCTCTTTATTCTTCTACAGAACCTGATATTGAAGGTGCTTTAAAGCTCTGCATCAGAGTTATGGTGCTTACCGAACTTGAACGGGGCGTTCATCACGTATATCTGAACGGTGCAAAGGTTTTGAGAAAGGATTTGACCGAAGTAGTTAATATAGCTGTTGACGGCCCTGCAGGCAGCGGTAAGAGTACAGTTTGTAAGTTAATTGCTGAAAAAATGGGGATTTTATACCTTGATACAGGTGCAATGTACAGAGCTATTGCACTGCAGTGTATAAGGCAAAATACTGACTATGCCGAAAAGGATTGCGTAAAACACGTCGTCGACAAGCTTAAAATTAAGATTGAATACAGGAATGGTAAGCAGGTCACTCTGCTTGACGGTGAGGACGTCTCCGACCAGATAAGAACTCCTCAGGTTTCGCTTATTGCTTCATACGTTTCTGCTTACGGCTTCGTTCGCCAGAAGATGGTTTCTCTTCAGAGGGAGATTGCCAGAAGCACTTCCTGCATACTTGACGGTAGGGATATCGGTACAAACGTCTTACCCGACTGCCGTTTTAAATTCTATCTTACGGCTTCTGCCGAGATAAGAGCAAAGAGAAGGTATGACGATGAAAAATACAAGGGGTCTGAACAGAGTTATGAGCAGGTTTTAAGGGAGATTAACGAGAGAGATTTCCAGGATAAAAACCGTGCTGTTGCCCCTTTGAAACAGGCAGAAGATGCCGTTGTTATAGATACCTCCGATATGAATATCGATGAGGTTGTTTCAGCAATTATTAAATCTATACAAGAGAAAGTTTGATTATGAAAAATGTTGACAAAAAGAAATCGCTTAAGCGTGTGTTTAAAGTCTTAAGATTTATTGAAAAATTTTTCTTTAGGTGGATATTTCCCTACAAGCTCCATGGTAATTTAACTAAGTATAATGACGGAAGTCTTATTATAATAGGTAATCACTATAATTATTTAGACGTTGCTTTCCCTTTAAGAATAACTGACAAACCCATTAACTTTATTGCTAAGCAGGAGCTGTGGGATAACGGCGGTATTATGAAATGGTTTGCAACAAAATGTCAATGTATTCCCGCCAAGAGGGACGGCAGCGACGTTGCAACCGTTAAAGCTTCTTTAAAAATATTAAGGGAAGGTGGTGTAATTAACATCTTCCCGGAAGGCACAAGAAATAAGGTTGATGGGGGAGAGCTGCTTCCCTTCCACGGCGGTGCCGCAGCGTTGTCTATAAAGACGCAAACACCTATTGTTCCTATCATTAAAACGAGAAGTATCAGGTTATTTAAAAGGGTAGACGTAATTGTCGGGGACCCTATAGAGTTCAGGCAATATTACGGAAAGAAGGTCTCCAAAGAAGAGCTTGAAAAGTGCGACGAGAGAATGAGAGAGGCGTTGAATAACATGCGCCTTGCTTTTATCGAAAAGAATAATATAGTCATTAAAGCTAAGAAGTCTAAATGAAGGTAATAGTTGCAAAAAACAGCGGTTTTTGTAAGGGGGTTCGCAGGGCGGTGGAAACTGCAATGACAATGCCCCCTGAAAACGTCTATTTGCTCGGTGAAATTATTCATAACGAAGGCGTAACCCAAAATATTGAAAAGCGTGGTATAAAGGTCGTTGAATCTATTGATGAAATACCCGACGGTGCCACGGTTATTTTTCGTTCTCACGGCGTACCGCCGTCCGTATATGCCGAGTGTGAAAGACGAAATTTAAAATACGTTGACTGCACCTGCGAATTTGTTCGTCATACTCAAAGGATTGTTTCGAAGGCCTACAGTGAAGGTAAATTCGTTGTGATATGCGGAAAGCATGACCACCCTGAAGTTATAGGGCTGCTTGGGTGGTGCTCAAACTATGCTGCTGTTATCGAGGATGAAAACGCTGATTTTACTTTTTTGGTAGGTAAAAACGTCTGTTTAGTCGCCCAAACTACGTTTTCAGTAACGAAATTTGATAAAATTATAAAAATTATTAGTAAACTGTGTGAAAAATCAGTTGCCGTTTTTAAAACAATTTGCTATACTACAATAGGTCGCCAAATTGAAGCAGAGCAACTCTCTTCACAATGTGACGCTATGATAGTTATCGGCGGGTTGAAAAGCAGTAACACAAACAAGCTTTATGACATTTGCGCCAGAAACTGTAAAACCGTTATACGTTTAGCAGACGCTCAATCGTTTTGCTATGATGATATAAAAAATAAAAATTTTAACAAAGTAGGTATTGTCTCGGGGGCATCAACCCCGGACGAGCAAACCCGGGAGGTTCTCTTAAAGATGGAAGAAAAAAGCACAGAAGTAAACGCAACAGACGTAATGGCAGACGTTGTTGCAAAGATTGACAACGAATCCAAGTTCGTTAAAGGGCAGACCGTTACTGCAACGATTTCGGAAGTAACCGATGAAGGTCTTCAGATTTTATTGCCCTTCTCCAAGAAGGAAATCCTTTTATCAAAGGACGAGCTTGATTGCGAATCGTATAGTCAGGAAGAATATGCGTCAAAGATCGGCGAGCAGATTGAATTATTGGTCGTTGAACTTAAGCCTTCTTTAAAACTTTCCCAGAAAATGATTAAACAGCGTGCAGAAGAAGATGCTTTAATTGCTGAAATTGAAAGCGGTAAAGATTTTACAGTAGTTTGTACCGGTTCCAATAAGGGTGGTTTAACTGCAAAAATCGGTTCCTACTCCGTATTCGTACCCGCTAAGGAAATCCGTACCGGCTACGTTCAGGACTTCTCTAAATACGTTGGTAAGAATTTAAGACTTCGTATGATCGAGATCAAGAAGGACAGGAAGAAGGAAATCATCGCTTCTCAGCGTGTTATCCTTCAGGAAGAGAGAGAAGCAAGAGAGGCTGCTAAGGAAGCAAGAGATAACGAGTTCTTCGA
>JBJFAG010000016.1:0-5837 GCA_051887795.1 Candidatus Coproplasma sp.
GCGTCTGATATAGAGGTGTTTGCGGGTACCGAAGTGGACAACGTGCAGGAGTTTACCCAAAACAGTAGCGACATCCCTCTCGGAGGAATGAGCGGAAAGATTATACGCGACAGATATAACCGTACGGTGTTCAAGCAATTTGTAGCGCCTACCTCCAACCACGAAGCATTCCCTATCATCACTGCGCACATACCGCTGGTATTACACATTCCATCCGTACAGATGAAAGATTCCCATACCTATCTGTCATTCTTTGATACGGCGGGCGGTCTCTTTAAAAAGGGATTATACAGCGAAGCGGAAGATTGTACAATGATATACCGCTCTGACTGTATAATTCTGTTGCTCAATGCGGGTGAGAACAGTACACAGAACGCTGACGGTCTGGGTTGTGCTGCTGCAAACGAAATATTGAAAACCATAATCCAGAGAAGGCCTAAAAAATTAAAAAATATGCAGGATTCGGTTGCGCTTGCCATCGTTGTAAACAAATTCGATAAAATTGCAGGCGAGTTCGATGAGAACAGCCACGTCAGATGCAGCCCTCCGTTTGCGGACGAAAACAGGTTTAAAGACTCTGCAAGGCATGACTATATTAATCAGTGTTCCGAAGAGGTTGAAGAATACATCAAGAAGAAGGACCCTGAGGGAGGCGAAGCATTGCTTAAGACCATAAAGGATTCGCCGAACGGCTTTGTTCATCATAAGTTCTTCGCCGTTTCGTCGGTTGGCAGGAGCGATTCCATACTGCACCCTAAAGACGGGGAAACAAAAATGCTATTCAAGTCGCAATCCAGCCATATGGAAGACGTGTTGCTCTGGTTAATGTATAAGACGGGCATAATATTATAAGATCTGAGAGGTTAGTATGAAAAGTGCTATTAATGTTTCCTATAAGAAAAGAAACGGTAATGTTACTGACCAGACAAATTATATATATGATTCGGAGGCTGAGTTCAGGAAATTCAGCGAGGTAAACAATTTCGCAAGCGAAGGCTTTGACACAGTCTCTGCCGGCAGCTCATCGGGGTTGGCCTATGTTGACGGAACTTTTATTTATAAGTCGTTGGAAAACGTCAACGGTTATGAAGGATATACGTTGGCGGTGCAGGGCTTTGAAGGGTTAGAATCAAACAGGGCAGTTGAGTACTCAAAGTGTTTTCCCGCATGGGTTAAGACGGGTATCAGTCAGGATACGTTAGAGGCTGAACTCCCTCACCCTGAAAACTGGCTGTTTCCCGCTTCGTCACAGCTAAAGGAAGCCAGTGACGAACAGCGCAGGATTATTGCACTGATCGTTGATAAGCTGCTGAATATCAAGTTAAAGGTCGGCAAATATACAAGCATACAGATTAAGGGCAGAAATACTACGGGACCTGCCATGCTTGTGCGTGTGTTAAGGTGCCTTCCGCTTTCGCTTTCCAATCAGGTATCGTTTAAGATAGGCGGGCTTGGCTTTGGAGGGAAGATAGATATTTTCTATTCACCCAACGACGAGATGTTTAGTGACAACAACATCTACGTAGCGGATATTGATTCAAGTAAGTTTAGAGAAGAAGTAAAAAGGCATACGTGTGAAAACAGCTATGCCGAATACTTGATTGAAGCCATAAAATGCTTACCCGAGATGTTCGACGACTGCCGCTCTTTTGAAGAGTTGAACGGCTCGGCGAACAGGGTGCTGTTCACTCAGGATCTGGAGAACGGACTTTCTGCTATCAGCCGTGATGCCCTTATGCGTATTGTAAATCACTGCAAAAACGACATATGGAAGCAGGATTCGGGATTTGCAAATCAATTAGGTGAAATTGCCTTTAGGGTATTTTTTACGCGCGACTACGTCTATTCGAATAAAGAGACAAGGGAATTTTTTGAAGGTTTTCTGGTATATGCACCCGAGAAAGAGTATAATCTTTCCAACATATTGTCGGTAATAAAGACTATAAACGGTACTAAAGGGAAAGCTGAGTATCTGCAGGCTTTGGTCAGGTGTTTAGATAATTCTCTGATTGCTGCAAACTATAAGACGGCAATCAGAGAGGCCTTGTATTATATCGACGGTGAAGGTTCGGATGAAAAGATAATTAAAACGGTAGTCGTCGAATATTTGTCCAACTACATGGCAGAAAGTCTGATAGACGATTATTTGAACGATTACTATAAGATAAACGGTAAGCTTTCAGAATATATCGTTCAATTCCTCGGTAAGAAATATATAACCCTTTCGGACAGAAAGGATTTTCTGTCAAGGCTTAATGCTCAGACGAGTGAAGCGTTAGTGTGCTGGGGAAAAGGTTGGTTTATCACTTCCGTTATATCCGACATTTCAAGCTTTAAAATTCTTGCCAAGGTAAATTCGCCGCAAGGGTATGCCGATAATATCTTAATGGCCTATCTCAATGACAAGGGGTTCTTCAGCGATCAGAATAACAGTTTTAAGATGGGAATAAACTGCGCTGAACTGAAAGCCATTGCCACCAGCCTGAAGATAAATACGGATAATTACAATAAAATCGTAGCTCAATGCGATAAAATTAAAAGTGCCAGGGAACTCGCCAACGGACCTGTCAGGGAGTTGAGCGGGAAGGTGGTTCGCAGACAGACAAACCTGTCCGACAATTTCCCCATTGTAATAAAAACAAAAGAGAGACGGAGTATTTTCTATTGGGAAGAGGCATGTAAGAAAGAGCGTAACATTAAGGAAGAAAACAAGGTGAAGAAGAACGCTTTCGGCAGTTGCCACCGCATCTTTTTCGAGTCGTTGCTTGCTCTTCTGATATGTCTTATCGTCGATGCGATAGTGTTCTTTGTACCTTGGATAGAAATGCTTGTACCTCTTAACGTCGTTGCTCAGATGATAGGCATAATTAAGTACATTGTTTTAGTTGCGACGGTAATAATATGGGTTATAGCACTCTCATTGAATATATACAGACTAAAGAAGCAACAGGTAGCAAGTAAAGATTTGGCCAAGACTGCATTTTTGATGATGCTCAGGCTATGGTCGGCGGTTATCCTCTTAGCGATCATAGTGCTTTTGATCGCGTTCGTTGCATAGTAAGCGGAGTAGAAATATGAAAAAAGAAAAAAGCATCATGCCGCATAAAAATACAAAGAGTAAACTGCTGAATATATTGTTAACGGCCGAATGTCTGGCTTTTGTGTTTTTGCTGGGGTTATCTGTTTACTTTTACGTTCCCGGATACCTTACAGACTATGAAATAAAAGACCAGGAAACTTTCTTTTATGCCTTAAACAACAGTGCGGAGATCGGGGTTAACAGAGAATACCGCCTTACCAAAGATATTACCGTCAATGCAGAAGACGTTAAAACCAATTTTCAGGCAAACGGCAATAATTTTTACGGGACTTTTGACGGGCAGGGTAAGACGATTACCATAGTCTCGGCAACCAAAACGGAGATGTCTTCTCCCCTGTTCGGCACCATAAAAGAAGGGGCAACGGTAAAAGGGCTTAACCTTGTGCTTTCAGAGAACGTCACCATAGCTGGTGAGGACGGGGCATCCGTTTCCCTTTTGGCTTCGACAAACCGAGGGACCATTGAACGGTGTTGCGTAAGCGTTAACGAGATGGTTATCGGCAATTGCAGCAGGGCTTCGGTTATCGTAAAGTTTAACTATGGTACCATTTCACAGGTGGGCGTAAGCGTAGATAAAATAACCTCTAACGTCACTGATAGGTTGAGCTGGAACAGCTGGTTCGGCGCGGTTGCTGTCGTAAACCAGGCAAAAGTCGAAAACGTGGTCATCGACATCAACTTCGATTCGCTTGTTATTTTCAATGAAGGTTATACCAACAGCGTGGTTGGTTATGCCTTCAGTTCAATTAAAGACGGTGCGGAGGTGCAGAACATCTACGTTGCAAACCATACCCTTAATTGGGAAAAGGCATGCGATACTAAAGGCAGTGCTTTTATCAGGTGCGATGATCTGTTAACGCCTTGTAAGGAAATTCTTACGGTAGGCGGGGAGAGTGTATTTACAATAATGAACGGTAAACTTGCGTTAGCCTGATGCTTTACGTAAGTTTGTTAATGGGATAACACACAAAGGATGCAAAAGATGAAGTTGAGTTTTTACAAGCAAAAAATAAATAGAATAACAACGGGTTGCCTTTTGTTGGCTATTATTATATTGCTGGCAATACCTGCATTGTTTTTCCAGATGTCGTGTTCCGTTAAGGGAACAGATTCTGCCAGGATTGAATTAACTGCATCCGCAACGCAATTGTGTGTAGGTAGTACGGGTGAGATTCTGGCACGCCTTGAGCTGGCTGACGGAAGTAACGAGGAGGGCAGTTTTACCTTTAATAGCGACAGCGAATGTCTGAATTTTTTAGGCAATAACAGCAAAAACGGCAAGTTTGAAGTTACGACTAAGGGGCTTGCCACTTTAAGCGATGGCAAACTCGATCCTGCCCAATTCCCCCTGGACGTAAATATTACGGTAACTCACGGCAAACTGAGCGAATGCCTGGTTATTACTATCGTTGGCGTGGAGAAATATAATTTAGTTTTAAACTCCAACTACGACGTTGACTATGAAGATATAACTATAGATTACGGGGAAAACCTCACCTTGCCTGAATGCTCAAGACAGGGTTATAACTTTTTGGGGTGGTATTTGCCCGATAATAGTCTGCTTGAAGGCGGTATAGTGGGCGATTTGGGCGACTACCCCAACGGCATTTACGACGCTGAAAACCCCATAACCGTAAACGTAAATGCGTTATGGGAGATTGAAACCTATAAATTGGTATTTAACGCCAACGGCGGCAGAAGCTGTAAGGATATTACTTTAAATTACGGCGATACGCTCACCCTTCCCGAAACAATAAGGGAGGGCTATACCTTTAGGGGCTGGTATTTATCCGATAACAGTTTGCTTAAAGGCGGTACGGCGGGCGATTTGGGCGACTATCCCAACGGCATTTACGACGCTGAAAACCCCATAACCGTAGACGTAACTGCGTTATGGGAGATTGAAACCTATAATTTGGTATTCAACACTGACGGCGGCAGCGATTGTGAAGATATAACTATAAACTATGGCGATACGCTTACCCTTCCTGAAACGTCAAGGGCGGGTTACGTCTTTATAGGTTGGTATCTGTCCCCTGAATTTGACAGCGGCAGTCTGCTTACCAACGGTGAGATTGCCGATCTCGGTGAGGCTGCAGAGGGTATATTAACCGTCAACGTATACGCTTCGTGGGAGATCGAGACCTACAAATTAGTATTCTACACCGTCGAAGGCACCGCCTGTGATGACATAATTATAAACTATGGCGAAGAATTAACTCTGCCCACTACCATAAAAGAAGGTCATATATTCAGGTGGTGGTATTTACTAAACGGTTCGTATAACGATGATAAGCTTGAAGACGGCACGGCGGGCGACTTGGGCGATTACCCTGGCGGCATTTACGACGCCGAAAATCCCATAACTGTCAACGTTGGCGCCATATGGAGTAAAGAACAGTATCAATTGGTATTCAATTCCAACGGTGGCAGCGATTGCGAGGATATTTTCAAGTTTTATGATAACGAAATCACTCTGCCCGTACCTACAAAAGAGGGGTACGTATTTATGGGGTGGTACCTATCCCCCGATTTCAGCAGCGATAGCCGATTAACAGACGGTAAAGTAGGCGACCTCGGCGACTACCCTGACGGAATTTACGACATAAAAAATCCCATAGACGTCAACGTGTACGCTTCGTGGGAGATTGAAACCTATAAATTGGTATTCAACGCCAACGGCGGCAGCGATTGTGAAGAAGTAACTTTAAACTACGGCGATACGCTTACCCTTCCT
>JBJFAG010000017.1:0-5752 GCA_051887795.1 Candidatus Coproplasma sp.
GTTATCTACAAACTGCTGCCTCTCATCCAACTTCTGGTGAATGTTGGTTACAAGGTACTCATATGCCTCGGGGTCGAGATATTTTAAGCATAGATCTTCCAGCTCACACTTAACCTGGGAAATACCAAGCCTGCCTGCAAGCGGGGTAAAAATGTCCAAAGTCTCCCTTGCAATTCGCTGCTGCCTTTCGTTTGACAGGAAGTTGAGTGAACGCATATTGTGAAGCCTGTCCGCAAGTTTAATGATTATTACCCTCACGTCCTTGGCCATTGCAACGAAGATCTTCCTGAAGTTCTCTGCATCCTCTTCTTCATGAGATTGGAACTTTATCTTGTCAAGTTTGGTTACGCCGTCGACAAGGTGATAGACCTCCTCGCCAAATTCCCTTTTAATATCGTCGGGAGTTGCGGGTGTATCCTCAATGACGTCATGCAAAAAAGCAGCCGCAACCGTCGGTGCGTCTAATCCCAAATCAATGAGTATTTCAGCAACGGCACAGGGGTGTGTAAAATAAGGCTCGCCGGAAGCTCTCTTCTGACTTTCGTGCATTTTTTCAGCATATTTGTAGGCCTTAATTAAAAGCTTATGCTCGTCATCTGAATAATTATCGTTAATTTTATCTATTACAGTTCTCATATTCACTCTGCCAAGTTACAAATAAAATTATATAAATCCGAATTGGTTAGCTGGGTTTTTATCCCCTTGAATACAGTCAGTTTACCCCCCTCGAAGGAAATGAGTTTGAGTTGTTCAAACACCTTAATGGCAAATAACGCCTGTAATTGGCTGATGCCGAAATCGTATGAAGTGGCAAGCTCCTCCGCATTGGTTGCAGAAAGCCTGAAGAAGTTTGCGCTAATCTGTTTAAAAACAGAAAGCAACTCCTCCCTGTTAGTGCTTAATGTACTCAACTTGCCGACACCGTTAATATCTGTACAGACTTTAACCGCTTTACCGCTTAAAGAAGGCAGGGTTATTTTGACGGGATTGTCTAAATATACAACGTTTTCAAAAGCCGATAAATCGGTGTTAATTGACGGTGAAAGCAGAATTACCGCCGAAAGACTGCCCGACGAGAGGTTGAAAACATTTACCTCTATGCCCTCGTGATTAAACTTTTTAACGGTTTCGTAATTGTAGGCGATGAACGCCGTGCCGTATTCCCCGCAATTTGTAAGCAGCTGCTGCGCACAATCGAAAGAGATTTTTTCAACTTCGCAGTCGACTTCGGGGGAAGAAATCAGGTTAATATTGTTGAGGTTTACGGCGTCGGTGGCAAAGGCACAGCTTTCGGGCATATACACAACGTCCTTTAAATATCCCTGCACCTGCTCCCTGCCGTGAAAACTTGAAAGATTGTATTCAAAAATCAGCTGCTTTGGTACGGCACTTTTTAAAAGTCTTTCGTGCTTTGCACCCGAAAACCAGATCATATCAAGAGCGCCGCACCTTAATGACAGGTGTGATGAGCCTTGCTTTAAAGCCCTTGTCTGGCATGCGCCTACCTGAGCAACAAACTGAGGCTTACGGTTACCTACTCCGCACGGCTCCAACATCTCCAACTCGGAGATAAATTTTTTGTCCGGCTGACCGTTAAATCTTCCGTTAACGTAATAGGTGGGCGTAAACGCTGAAACGGGATAGTTTTGGTGAAAGTAGTCGTTTAATTGTCTTTCAAGCTCGCCTAAATTCTCCTCTGCTATATTTACACCCGCCGCCTGGGAGTGGCCGCCAAACTCTGCAATGAGCGAGCTGCATGCTTTTAACGCCTCGAAAACGTTAACGCCGTCAATACTCCTTGCACTGCCCTTTAACATTCCACCGTTTTTAACAAAGAGCAAGGTAGGGCGACAATACTCCTCTGCAAGGCGAGCGGCGATTATTCCGACAAAACCTGCATTCCAGCTCTCATCCCATAGTACAATTACCCTGCCGTCTGCTCCCTTTTCCTTCAGCTTGAGTTTTGCCGATTGATATAACTCCTCACAACTCAACTGTCTTTCGGAATTGTATGCAGAAAGACGTACCGAACTGTTATAGACGTCCTTATCAGAATCGGATAAAAACAACGCTAATGCCGCAGCGGCGTCGCCCATTCTGCCAGCAGCATTAATCTTGGGCGCTACTGAAAAGGCAAGCGTCTGGGCTGTAATCTTTTCTCCCGGACGGTAAAAACTCGCATAATTTTTGCGGGGATTGCTGTTGATAAGCTTTAACCCCTCTGCAACGAGAGAACGGTTTTCACCGGTTAACGGTACGCTGTCCGCCACGGTTGCAATTGCCGCAAAATCCAGATATTTATATGCATCTTTACCGTTTAATGCACAAGCAACCTTAAAGGCAACGCCCGCACCGCAGAGGTTATCGTAGGGATAGTCGTCTACGATTTTGGGGTTAATACAGATACAATCGGGGAGTACGTCAGCCAGCTCGTGGTGATCGGTAACGATTATTTCAGCCCCCTGCTCCTTTACGTATTCCACCTCTTTCGCATTGGAAATACCGCAGTCAACGGTTATTATCAGTTGGGGACAGTACTCGTCAAAGATATAGTCGATAGACTGTACGCCCATACCGTAACCATCCTTTCGTTCGGGGATATATGCGTACGAATCTATTCCGAAGTCTGCAAGAGCTCTGCACATAATTGTAGTTGCGCAGATGCCGTCTGCATCATAATCGCCAAATACAACTACCGACCAACCCTCGTCCCTTGCAAGGGTTATAAGGGAAACAGCTTCCTTCATTCCCTTCATCAAAAACGGACTTAAAAACTGCTCCTTGGAAGGGTTGAGATATGCTTTGATTTTATCCTTTGTATTCACTCCCCTGCCGTAGAGAAGTTCAACGGTCTGACGGCAAAGCCCGCAGGATACGGCAAGCGCCGATATTTCGGCATTTTGCTGCTGTGAAAACTCAAATTCGTCTACAATCTTTTTCATATCGGCACCTCCTTTAGTATATTTCTAATTAATTATAAACCAATAAACGAACAACTAATAAGTAAACCTGAAAAATACAAAAGGGCGGGATATTAATCCCGCCCCCTCACACATGATAATTATTTATCTGCTTCAACCGACTTAGCGACGTCTGCCTTCTCTTCCTTGGACTTTTTGTGAGTTTTTGTCTTTGCCCTAACGCTTTCACAGCATTTATCTATTGCACTGTGTACAGCGGGAGTGAAGAAAACACAGCCGTAGAAGCAAGCGATAACACCGAGCAACGCAATTATGAAAGGAGCAAACGCACCGATATACATTGCTGAAATGGTTGCAAATACTCCCAACACAACCGCTACAACTGCGAGTGCTGCAAGAGTAATTACCGTTATGCTCCTGACTTCACAAGCCGAAGTTTCGACCACGTCAAGCCTTTCAACTTTAGCATATTTTTCGTTTTTGAAATTATTCCTCGTTCTATCGAAGAGAACGCCGCATAAAATCATAGTCAACACAACTACAGCGGCACCCAACGCAACAGCCTCTGTTCCGACGGGGATTCTGGTTATTGCAAGCAAAGCAGCATAGACGCCGAGGTTATGAACGACTGCAAGCAATGCAGAGAACGCAGCGCGGAGCTTATAGCGAAGAATGTAATACAGGAACTGGAACGCTGCCGCTGCTGCGAGGGCTATTGAAGCAAAGACGATATTTTTAGCACCGCCCTCGTTTACAACGCCTTCGTGTAAAACTGCACCGCTTTCCAAACCGCTGAAGTGCGAATTGATTTCATCTACTGCAGACTGAAGCTTGGTATTATCCGTATTAACGGAGAATTTATAGACGATTTCTTCACCTAAAGTATTAGTTCCATAGGATACTTCCGTAGGGTTAACGCCTGAAATTGCCTGGCTGCAGATTGCTTTAATATCGGTATTTTCATTACGCTCGGAATTGTAGTATACTACCGAAATGCTTTTATAGGAAGAAAACTCACCGCCGTAGTTGAAAAACCCGTTAGCTACAAAGTGGCAAACCGTACCAATCGCCATACCGATAACGATGAATAATACACTGATAATAATGAAAACGTGAAGTTTTTTGCAAACCTTTAAATTAGTCATCTTCGTACACCACCCTCTTTAAACCAGCAAATTTAAACTTGTCCTTTTCAGGGGAGGAAGTTACGTACCACATAAACCTCGTGAACCAGTAAAGAACGTAGCTTGCAACAACACCGATTACGGATATGAGTCCGCAAGCGGCAACTTCGCCTACACCTACAGTAGCAAGCAGAATTGCAACCACTACCATCACGATATGCAGGTCGGTTACGGTCATAAGAACGTTTTTGTAAGCTTCCTTGATTGACGCCTGAATTGTTCTGCCCGTCAGGGTAAGGCGCTTAACTTCGGAATATACTATGGCACAGCTTACCGCAAAAAGCGCAATGAGCAGAGCGCAAGTGAATACAACCGCAAACGTTACGGTAATTGAAAGAATCTGCAATGCATAAATTTCTACAAGAGCAAGAAGCACTGCAATTGCAGCCGTTACCGCACCGAGCTTTTTATATTTTACTATAAGCAATGCTGCAAGGCCTATAAGCAGGAGTAAGCATGCAACCAAAGTTAAAATTGCTGCAACTTCACCATTCGACTGCTGCGTTGTAACGGTAAGGTCATTGTAGCTAAGCTGAAGCACGTTTCCCTTTGTAGCAGAATCAATGGTAATAGCAATGTTATTTGCCGAATCCGCATCTTCGGTCTGTAAGCTTAACGAGCCCTGATCAATGGCACTTGTACAGCTGCCGTAAGCAACGAGCTGCGTATCACCGACGAAGAAGTACAGCGTCTGGCTGGAAGAGCTTGCAACTAAGGTCGTTATCTCTTTAAACTTCTCCCTGCCCTCTGCCGTAAAATTAAATGTCAATACGGGGGTGGAACCTATCTTACCGCCAGTTACGGATTTGAAGTAGGATGAAACGTCGTCTTTTGAAAGCGAATAGGTCTTGACCGAATTACCGCTTGAATCGGACGCTAACGCCTTATCTACCCATTCGTCTGCACCGTATTTGGTCATATCGTAGGTCTTGGCGTTGCCGTTTGCATCCGTAGTATCAATAGAAGTATCGGAAGTTCTCAGCGTAAGTTCGCCGTCAGCTAAAAGCGATGAAAATACAAGCTGTGCAACTGAAATGCGGTTGCTTCTGGCATCTTCGTCAAGCCGTTTATACTCAGCCGAAGTGAAATAAGTAGGAACGGAGATTTTGATTGAAAGTCCGTCCTCAACCGCTACTGAATAGGAAGAATAACCCTTTTGGCCAAATCTCGCATTGAGAATCTTTGCATCTTCTGCTACAGAAGCTTTAAGTTCGTCAATGTCGGTATAATCTTCCGTATTAACATAAAAATTACCGTCCTGAACATATATGGTTGCAGGGTCGGTTAATTCACTCTTATCCTCTGCAATCGTGTATGCGTCGACTAAACCGTCGTATTCCGAAGCGGTGATAACGCCGTCGGGACACACAGTGGTATACACATAGCCCGTATAATCTGCGCCGAGACTTATGTTGCTCAATATCGAATTATATCTCTTCGATACGCCAACGTCGAAAGACACAACGGCAAAAAATGCCGCAACAGCCATCGCTAACGCCAACAAGACGGTTATGACAATAGATTTTGTCTTACCCATTGAAGCTCTCCTTCAGTAACCGCAAATGCTCAGCACATGAGCACCTGCGAAAATAAACTTTATAACCTTTATAATTATATAGAAAAAAGGCGGAGTAGTCAAATAATTTT
>JBJFAG010000018.1:0-5736 GCA_051887795.1 Candidatus Coproplasma sp.
TGCCCGACTATTTCTCCCACGCAATCTGCGCACAAAAAATTTTAGAAAACTGCAATAAAAAAACACGTTCTTTGATCTCTGACAGCACCTTGTTCTTCTTAGGCGCCCAGGGAGGAGACGTGTTTTTTACTTACAAATTATTTTTCGGACAAAGCAATTTAGGCATAAAGCTGCACTCCCTTTGCCCGACAGTGCTGTTTAACGCTCTGTCTGAAGGCAACTTCAGCTACGCCTGCGGGTTTGCAACTCACTACGCAATCGATTCAACCCTGCACCCCGCCGTCTACGCCTTTGAAAACAGCTCTAAAATGCCGTTTGCACATATGCGCTTTGAAGCAGACTTAGGGCTTTATATAAGCCGTAAATACTCCGTTACCCGCCGCATATTGCCCCGCGAACGTGTACTTTCGTCAACCTTCAAGGTGTATGACAGTATGGTTAAAGTCGTACCGCAGATAACCTTAACGGGGGTTGAAAGATGTTTAAAACGCTATTTTATCTTCAGCAGAGAGATGCTTAAACGCAAGCGCACTACCTACGCCGTCGACTACGACTTTTCATCGCTGTCGGGTGCGGTCGAGGACGGCGTATCCCTCGGTATATCCTGCGTTGAAGCTATTGCAGAGGGCAATATCGACGGCGAATTATTCTCCAACCCGTTTAACGCAAAATAGGGTTTGGCAGGGGAGTTATCCTCAAACACTCTGTCGTACACGCTGTGGCATAGCGCCTCTTCGTACAATTCGTCCTGCGTTATCTCGTCCGCAACGCCGCCGTCCATGGCGAGCTGTAAAACCAGATACCGCTTATCCTCCAACATTTTAAAGGCCTGTAAAAAGGTTATGTCGTTATCGCACAATACGTACTTAACCTCTATCCCCCGCCTAAGCTTCCCCTTTGAGGAAAAGTTTATAAGGTTAGCCTTGGGCGGTTTTTCAAATACGGACAGCACTAAAAATGCTGCAAGCGTTGCAAGCGAGAGGTTGTAACCCGTAAAAAAGAAGGCAATAACCAGCCCGACTGCACACGTAGCGGCGATAACTTTCAACAGGATAATGCACGCCCTTTCACTTAAAAATTTGCGTAAGACGCACCGAAGCGCCCTGCCGCCGTCCAACGGGTATGCGGGCAGAAGGTTAACCAGAAGCATTGCAACGTTTGCCCTCATAACCGTGTCGGTATAGGCGTAGCTTTCGGGTAGGAACCACCACAGTCCCGCCAAAAACACGCAAAGGCATACGTTTACAAAGGGGCCTGCAAGCGCCAACATAAGCTCCTCTTTCAGCCGTATCCCCTCTATATCGTACACGGCAGAGGCGCCGTATGGCATTATCTTGATTTCGCTGCACTCATACCCCGACTTGGCGGCGTAAAATATATGACCGCACTCATGTAGAAGGGCGGTCATAAGGCAAATGAGTATTTCAGTGAGTCCGCCAAACACCGCACACAGCAGCATTACGATTAAAAACAGCGGATGTATCTTTATTTTCACGTATTCCAGACGGGGACGGCGCCCGTAAGCGTGTAGCAGTTGAGCAGCGTTTCACCGTCATACATGCTTATTCTCACTTCGTTTTCGCCGTCCGAATAGGCAAAGGGCAGGTTGCCTTTAACCTGTTCGCCAACCGAACTGTACACCGTATCAAGCCCCGTCACCACACTGCAAAAGGAAGAGGTATGCTCAATCTTTACGGTATAGGTGTCGCCGCTTCGGGTAATCGAGGCGACTTCACCGTCGCACAGGGGATAGACGGAGGTCTTTTCGGTAAAGTACAGAACGCCCTCCGAAGTGGCAGAAATGGTCGCCTCGCTCATCTCGGAGACGGGTGAAGTCAGCGTAAACTCCTTATATGAGGTCTCCTTTGTCTCAATGGCAGTCAGATTGCCGACAAAGGTATTGATAACGGTATTAGGAATAAAGAAGTTGCATAGGAATATGCCTGCGGCAATCAGGCAGGCCACTACCGCCTCGCAGATTATGATTGCCCCCAACCTATCCTTTTTCTTTTCGGGTACCTGCACGTCGGAGACGTCCTCCGCATAGGTGAACGACGTGTCCTGCGTCTGCGTAGGTACGCCCATTCTGCCGTTTACGCTTTGAATTACGTCGTCCTTCAAATCCACCTGCTGTTTAGCCTTACGCCCGAACAGGCTCTTCTTTTTAACCACGTTTACGGTTGAAACGGGTATTTCCAGCATTTGTGCGTATTCTAACCCTTCGTGTAATGAATTGGTCTCGTTCATGTTGCTTGCTCCTTTTGCTTACTTCAATCTAATATACGCAACGGACAAGCAGTTAAGAACTAAAAGGCGAAATTACCCAAAGATAATTTCGCCCACGTCTTTTAACTATTTATTCTTTATTATTTATTATTAATTGCGTTGGCAAGGGCCGCAAACTGTTCGGGTGACAGGCTCTCTCCCCTTACGGATAAATCTGCCCCCAAGGCTAAAACCAGCTCCTCGGCCTGAACCCTTGAGAGGGAAAAACCGTTCATCAGATTATTTACCAGCGTCTTTCGCCTTGCCGCAAAGGCGGTTTTAACTACCTTTTTATAAAGCTGCTCATCTTCAACGTCAAGCCGCTTTTCGCATAGGTCTATGCGCACCACCGCACTGTCAACGTTGGGGCTGGGGGTGAACATCTCCCTGCCGACCCGCTCTAAAATTCTGCACTCGCCGCGCAGCGCCACGCTTGCGGTAATTGCGCCATAGTCGGGGGTGTTCGCCTTGGCACACAGCCTGTTTGCCACCTCCTCCTGCACCATAACGGTTAAAGATTTACACTTTGAAGAGTTCTCCACAAACAGCATAATAAGCGGTGTGGTTATATAGTAGGGCAGGTTGGCCACCACTAAGTATTCGCCCAGGCCCTTTTCGATCTCGTCCAGACGTAAACGCAGAAAGTCTTTAAAGATTATCTCCACGTTATCCGCCCCTGCAAGGGTACGGGACAGCACAGGCTTTAGCGAGGTGTCAATCTCATAGCCGTAGACCTTTTTAGCCTTTTGGGAGAGGGCTTTAGTCAACGTACCCGCCCCGCAGCCTATCTCGATTACGGTAGAGTTATTATCAACCCCCGCCCCGTCCACGATGCGGCCGAGCAAGCTTTCATCGGATATAAAGTTTTGACCGAACTTCTTTTTAAATGAAAAGCCCGTCCCGTTTATTGCAGAGCGCAACCCCTTTTCCATAAACTTCCTGCCTTCCCGCCGTATATAAAAGCGGTGAATATTTATACTTATAATAGTCCTGTAAGGACGTGTACAAAAGATTAATAAAGCCGAAGTATCTACTTCGGCTTTCAGTTTTTTTAGCCAAGCTTTGTAAACAGCCCGTGTGCATTATCCCACACCGTTTTGGCCATCTCCTCAACCGTTACCCCGCGTATATCCGCCATTGAAGCGCATATTTCGGGTATGGAGAGCGACGTGTTGGGGAAGGTGCCGTACAGGCTTTGAGGGGGCATATAGGGGCTGTCCGTTTCGGTTAACAGCCTGTCCTCCCCCAATCCTGCTATGGTCCTCTTTGCCTTTTTACTCCCCTTCCACGTGCTTGCACCGCCAAAGGAGAAGTATAAACCTAACTTTTCAAACTCCTTGGATAGCTCAGCCGAGTGGGAATAGCAATGGAGCAAAGCGCCGTGAGTTAACAGGTCTCTATGCTCCGTCAGAAAATTTAACATATCCTCCGCACAATCACGGGAGTGAATCTGCACGGGCATAGCCAGCCTGTTGGCAAGGCGCAGCTGTCTTAAAAACAATTCGTGCTGCAACTCCTTGTCCGTATCGGGGTAGTGATAATCCAGCCCGATCTCCCCCAGCGCCACACACTTGGGGTGAGAACACAGCCTTTCAATTTCCTCTAAATCGCCCTCCCTATACTTAGAAAGCTCGGTGGGGTGAAACCCTGCGGTGAAGTATACCCCGCTGTACTTTTCGGCAAGCTCCTTTGCCAACAGAGAAGACGTAAGGTCAAACCCAACGGTAATAACCTTTTCAACGCCTTCCTTCTCAAACCTTGAAATAAGGCCGTCTAAATCACCGTAGTTTTCCAAGTCAAGGTGACAGTGAACGTCTATATACATTATGACAAAATGCTTCCGTCGGGAATGTCCTTTTCAGGGGTTACGATAGAGAGGGTGCCGTCGGGCGCCTCTGCACATACAATCATACCCTCGCTCTTGATTCCCTTCATCTCTCTGGGGGGCAGGTTGGTTACGACGATAACCTTCTTACCCACCATCTCCTCGGGGGTGTAGTGCTTTGCAATACCGCTTAATATAGACAGCGTCTTGTTGCCTACCTTAACCGTCTCGTGCAGCAGCTTGCTCTTTTTAACCGCCTCGCACGCCGTAACCAGACCAACCTGCAACCTTACCTTTGCAAAGTCGTCAATGGTGATTTGAGGCACTTCTTCCTCTTCGGGTGCAGGGTTCGCCTCTGCAATCTGCTTAGCCGCAATCTCGTCAATCTTTCCCTTGATATCGGCGAAGTTAACCCTTTCAAACAGCGTTTCGGGTTCTGCCACTACGCTATATTCACTCTTAATGCCAAAGCCCGTCAAATCGTTATATTCCCTTACCTCACAGCCAATCTGGGCGGCAATCTTCTCCGCCGTTTCGGGCATGAAGGGTTTAATCATAGCGCTGCCTATTGCAATCGCCTCTAAGAGGTTGTACATAACCTGCTGCAATCTGGGCATACTCTCCTCGCTCTTTGCAAGCACCCAGGGCGTGGTCTCGTCAATGTACTTGTTTGCACGCCTGAAGAGCGACCAGACGCTGTCTAAGGCATCTGCAATCTTGAACTCCTCCATAGCGCTTACAAAGCCCTCGAACGCCGTTTTAGCACAAGCTATAAGCTCATTATCGACCTCTGCCGTAACGCCCGTAGGTTTAACGGTTCCGCCGAAGTACTTGTTTGCCATCGCTACGGTACGCTTAACCAGGTTGCCCATTGTGTTGGCAAGGTCGGAATTAATCCTCTCGCACGTCAACTCCCAGGTGATTACGCCGTCGGAGTTGTAGGGCATTTCGTGCAGCACGAAGTAACGTACGGCGTCCACGCCGAAGATTGAAACGAGGTCGTCAGCGTAGATTACGTTGCCCTTGGACTTGGACATCTTGTCCCCGCCCTGGAGAAGCCAGGTATGGCCGAACACCGTTTCAGGCAGGGGTTCGCCCATTGCCATTAAGAAGATGGGCCAATATATGGTATGGAACCTTATTATATCCTTGCCGATAACGTGTACGTTTGCGGGCCAGAAATCTTTATAGGTCTGGGCGGGGTTGTCAACGTCAAAGCCCAGGCCCGTGATATAGTTGGTTAAGGCGTCAAGCCAGACGTATACGACGTGGCGGGGGTCGAAGTCGACGGGGATACCCCATTTAAAGGATGTACGGGAGACGCACAAATCCTGAAGCTTGGTCTTTAAGGTACCCTCTTCGATTGCCTTCAAAAGCTCCTCGTCGCTCTTGCCGACGAACTCGTCAGCAAGCAGGAAGTTATTGAACATCTCGTTCTTCCTCGCCGTGGGCTGAATGAACTTGGGGTGGGTTACGATATGTTTAACCAACCTGTCGGCATACTTGCCCATCTTGAAGAAGTAAGCCTCTTCCTTGGCAGGCTTAACCTCCCTTCCGCAGTCGGGACATTTGCCGTCAACAAGCTGGCTTACCGTCCAGAAGCTCTCGCAAGGGGTGCAGTACATGCCCTCGTAGGAGGACTTATA
>JBJFAG010000019.1:0-5716 GCA_051887795.1 Candidatus Coproplasma sp.
GGGTCGTCTGCAACCGAAAGAGCCGCCTTGTAGGCATATACGTTATTGCCGGCAACAAAGTTTTCAAACGTGAACTTCTTGTTCAGATTGCTTATGGGTACGTATGCGGGGGTGTCGCCAGCAGAGTCAAAGGCGTACTCGCTGCTGCCCTTAACGATTAAACGGAAGTCGGAGACGCCGACGTCTGCCTTGATAATAGCTTCACGCATTTTGTCTGCAAGGTTCTGGGTAATGTGCTGGGCAAAATTCTCCGTAAGCGTTTCAAGTACGATATAACGCCCGTCTATTTCGACGGGGACGAGCTTATCTATGTAAGTTAAGAAGTTGATGGTGGAAATAAGTTCCTTCATCTTCGCCTTGATAGGTCCGTAAATAAAATCAAGATTGTTTGCGTCAGCCATTTTTTGCACCTTTTTTCTTTGAGTTTTTATTAAATGCGTGGTATAATAATTATACAACTTTTTTTCCGTATAATAAAGTGTTTTTAAAATAAAATGTTCATAAAAAATCTGGTTTTAAAAAATTTCAGAAATTACAAGGAAGAGCGGTTTGAGTTTTGCGAGGGTATGAACGTGCTGTTTGGTAAGAACGGCCAGGGCAAGACCAACTGTGCGGAGGCGGTTTTTTACCTCTGTACAGGCACTTCGCCCAGGACGAGAAAGGATAAACAGCTGATTATGCACGGGCAGACTTCCGCTTATTTTTGCGGTGAAAGCCAGGGCAGGTACGGTAACGTCGTAATCTCCGCAACCATAACCGAAAGCGGAAGAGAAGTTAAGCTTAACGGAAATAAGATAACGAGAAATGCGGATATCTTAGGCAATATGTTTGCAGTCTTTTTCTCCCCGCAGGAATTGAGGCTGATTCAGGACGGCCCCGACGAGAGGAGAAGATTTTTAAACGTATCAATCTCCCAGCTCTCCAGGGGGTATTATATCGCCCTTTCACGCTATAATAAAATTCTGGAGCAGAGGAATAATCTGCTTAAAAACAGGGATATAGACATGGTCTACGACACCCTGCCCGTATGGGATGCGCAGCTATGCAAGTATGCCGCAATCATTGCAAAGAGCAGGGCGGACTACGTCTCCAAGCTTGCCCCCAGGGCGGAGGAGGCGCACGCCTATCTAACCGACGGGGCGGAACAGCTTAAAATCTCCCCCGAGAGAAAATATTCGGGCAGCGAGGAGGAGCTGGAGAAAAAGCTGTTCGACGATTTGGCGTACAACTATGAGAGGGATATCCGCTTAGGCTTTACCGCAAGCGGACCCCACAGGGACGATCTGGATATAAAGATAAACGGCATAGACGCAAAGGCGTATGCCTCCCAGGGGCAGACGAGGACGGCGGCGCTGTCCATCAAGCTCGCCGAGGTGGAGCTGTTCAAGGAAGAATGCGGCGAACCGCCCGTACTCATTTTAGACGACGTCATGAGCGAGTTGGATCTCCCCCGCAGAAAAAAGCTGGTTAACAGGTGCGAGGGGTTGCAGACTATAATTACCTGCACTCATGCCGAGAGGGTGTTGTACGGCAGAATGACGAATAAGATTATGATCGAGAACGGAGTTATTAAGAGATGATAAGAGCCGATTTGCATACCCACACCTATTATTCGGACGGCGGCCAATCGCCCAAGGATATAATAACGGCTGCCAAAGGCAGGGGGGTGGGACTGATTTCCATTACCGACCACGACAGCTCAGAGGGCTGTGAAGAGGGCGCTAATTTAGCCAAAGAGGCGGGGATATCCTTCGTTGACGGCGTGGAGGTGTCCGCCTACGAGGGGGAAATTAAGGTGCATATGCTGTGTTACGGCATGGACTATTCCTCGCCTGAATATATCGCCTTTGCCCGTAAGCGGATTGAAGGTGCCGAGGAGCGTACCTTCGATATTTTAAAAAAGCTGTCTGCAGTGGGCGTCAACGTTGAGTACGGTGAAGTCTTAAGGGAGAGGAAGAGTAAAAATTCTCCCATTCACGGTATGCACATTGCAAAGGCGGGGGCAAGGAAGGGCTATGCAAGCTCACCTGTGGATTTCTTTATCAAATACTTAAACCACGGCAGAGCAGCATTTTCCTGCATCTGCCGCCCCACCCCGATTGAGACTGCGGAGATGTGCGTAAGGTGTTCGGGGTTTTGCTCGCTTGCCCACCCGGGCAGGATCAGTGCCGACGAGGAGTGGGTAAATAAACTCATTTTAAACCTTAAAGGCTACGGGCTTGAGGGAATAGAGGCTGTGTATTCGGGGCATACTGATAGACAGACGCAGTACTATAAGGGGCTTGCGGAAAGCTTTTCCCTGCTGGTTACAGGCGGTTCGGATACGCACTATAGGGAGGGCAACCGAAGGATAGGCGACCCCTGCTTTTATCCCTCTGACGAACTGCTTTCCGCATTGAAAATCAAATGTTGAAAAGGTTACTTAAAATTACGGTAAATATTTTCGCACTCGTACTGCTTACGGGTGCGTTTATTTTTTGCAGCGGTTTTACCCGCCGTCTGCCCGGGGGCGTTTTAATCAACGGCGTGGACGTGGGCGGGCTTACCGTACCTGCCGCAACGGAGAAGCTGCGGGAGAGGGAAAGGGAGTATCTTTCGGATAAACGCCTGCGCATATGTGCGGGTGAACGGGTATATGAGTACGTCTATCCCGAAATAAATTTCACTGATGATTTTACACAGGTAGTTCAGGGGGTAAAAAAGAAGGGCGACTACACCGCCAACGTCGCCTATTACCTGAACGGCCAGAGCCGTATAGCGGCATATATATGCGATTCAATCGACATAAAGCCCAAAGAACCCTATTGTACCTTTAACCGCAGCGGCGAACCCTTTACCTATTACGAGGGGGAGATGGGGTACGTTTGCGACAGGGTTAAACTCATCGACGATATCAATTGCGCCCTCGAGGGCGGGTTTGAGCAGGTTGATCTGAGCATAACCCCGCTGTCGCCTGAGGGGAGTCTGAAGAGTGTGCAGGCCAATACGAAAGAACTGTATACCTTTACCACCTGCTTCGACGGGGCCAACGTGGACAGAGCCGCCAATATCCGCCTTGCAGCAAAGAAGATTAACGGCACCGTTCTCTACCCGGGGGAGGTGTTTTCGTTCAACAATACCGTGGGGGCAAGGACGGCGGAGAACGGGTTTAAACAGGCCAAGATAATACAAGACGGAAAGTACGTTACAGGCTACGGGGGAGGGGTGTGCCAGGTCTCCACCACGCTGTACAACGCCGCCGCCCTGTCAGGGTTGGAGATATGCGAATACCACCCCCATACCCTTAAGGTAAGCTACGTACCCCCTTCAAGAGACGCTATGGTGAGCGGCAGTTACTTTGACTTGAAATTCAAAAATACCCGCTTAACCCCCGTATATATCCGCACGAACTGCACTTTTAACAGTGTAACTTGCACCATCTACGGCCAGAGCGACGGGTACGATTATTGCTTTGACAGTAGGGTTATAGGCACCATACCCAAGCCCGAAGCGGTGGAAATTGTCGGTGAAGAGGGCATAATCAGCCTCGGTTGGGAGGGTACCGAGAGTATCGGCAGAGTAATAAAGAGCAGGAACGGGGCAAGTGCGGTTGCCTTTGAAAGGAGGGATAGCTACGCCCCCGCCGCCGACGTAGTAGGGGTAGGGCAGGACGATACGGGGAGAGTTAAAAGTACCCTTTAATAAGTTGCTTTCGGGAAAATTTTATGATATAATCATAAAGTGTTTTATACATTAAAGCTTTAAGGAGATTTGTATGGATAAGATTATTCTCGATGGTATGGGCGGCGACTTCGCCCCCGCCGCAGCTGTTGAAGGCGCAACTATTGCACTGAATAAGGATAAAAATTTATATATCATCATCACAGGCAGAAAGAATGAGATCGAGGCGGAGCTTGCCAAGTACAAGTACGACAAGGACCGCCTTGAGATTATGGATTGCCCCGACGTCATCGGTATGAACGATATACCCACCGTGGCAATCAAGAACAAGCAGACCTCGCTCTCTGCCGCATATTGGGCGCTCAAAAAGCAGGACGACATCTGCGGCCTGGTTACGGCGGGATCTACCGGCGCTACCATTGTAGGCGGTCAGCTTATCCTCGGCAGAATAAGGGGAGTTAAGCGCCCTGCGCTCTGCCCTGCAATTCCCAACGTACACGGCGGTTCCACCCTGCTTTGCGACTGCGGCGCTAACGCTGAATGTAAACCCGTAATGCTCTGCCAGTTTGCGGTACTCGCCTCCGTTTACGCCCAGGCGTGCCTCGGTAAGGAGAGCCCCACGGTCGGCCTTTTAAACAACGGCACCGAGGAGCATAAGGGCGACCCTCTTCACCAGGAGACCTATCAGTACTTAAAGCAGATGAAGGGCATAAACTTCATAGGCAACGTCGAGGGCAGGGAGATAACCTTTTCCGAACAGCCCGTAGACGTAGTTGTCTCCGACGGTTTTTCGGGCAACGTATCGTTAAAGGCTATAGAGGGCTGCGCAAAGATGATTTTAGCGGAGATGAAGCAGCAGTTCACCTCCTCGCTTCCCTCGCTTATCGGCGCACTCTTTTTAAAGGGTGCAATCAAGAGAATGAAGAAAAATCTCGACTTCAACAGAGTGGGCGGCGCACTGCTTTTAGGGCTTAAAAAGGTAGTCGTTAAAACCCACGGCAACTCCAAGGGTATTACGGTTGCCGCTGCAATCGAGCATGCCCTGACCGTTCACCGCAACGGACTCATACCCAAGGTGGAAGAGCTTTTGGCCAAAGTCGATTTAGACAACATCATTCCCAAAGAGGGCGAAAACGCATAATGGATTTTGAAGAGGTTGAACGTTCGATAGGGTATACGTTTAAGGATAAAAAGCTGTTGCAAAAGGCGTTAACCCTCTCCTCATACGATAATGATTTCAACAACGAAAGTCTGGAGTGTCTGGGGGATTCCCTGCTCGGCTTCATCGTTGCGGAGAAGTATTATCATCAGGGGTTAACCGAGGGGGAGATCACCAAAAAGAAGCAGGAATACCTCTCGGACGGGGCGTTGAAAATCGTGTCCGAAAAGTTAGGGCTGCACCTTGCATTGCTCAAGGGCAACGGTGACAGCCGTAATAAAAAGGCGGTACCCAGCGCCTACGAGGCGGTTACGGCGGCGATATATTTAGACGGGGGAATGGAAGAGGCCGTAAAATTCGCCCTCTCGACGCTTGCCCCCGCACCCGGTGCGTTCAACTATATAGGGGCCCTGCAGGAGATTTTGCAGGGCAACGGGGAACCCCTTCCCGAATACGAACAGACAGATATAGGCACACCCCGAAAGCCTGTTTTAAAGGTTACTATCAAAGTCAGGGGCAGGGAGTTTTACGCAGAGGGCGCAAGCGGAGCCGAGGCAAAGCGCATGGCGGCAAAGCTCGCCTATGAATTTATTACGGGTTCGACCCGATAGTTTGTCAGCCGCTGACGGCGGTTTTTTAAGCAGATAAGGTTTGGAAAAGATATGGTTCAGTTTAAAAAAATAACGTTAATCGGTTTTAAGTCCTTTGCGGACAAGACCGAAATACCGCTTACCGACGGTGTAACGTGTATCGTCGGGCCCAACGGGTGCGGCAAGTCCAACGTTGCCGATGCGGTGCGTTGGGTTCTCGGCGAGCAGTCGGCCAAGATGATGCGTGGTTCACAGATGATGGACGTCATCTTCAACGGTACGGAAAAGCGTAAAAAGACCTCCTTTT
>JBJFAG010000020.1:0-5673 GCA_051887795.1 Candidatus Coproplasma sp.
GCATACGTTTCAAAGGCGTTGTCTGCGAAAAGTGCGGCGTTGAAGTAACGAGAGCCAAGGTAAGAAGGGAGAGAATGGGCCATATCGAGCTTGCAGCTCCCGTATCACACATCTGGTACTTCAGAGGCGTACCCTCCAGAATAGGTCTTGTACTCGATATGAGTCCTAAGGATTTGGAGCAGGTTATCTACTTTGCGGCATACGTAGTAATCAACCCCGGCCACGAACCCATGGTATTCGAAGACGCAAGGGGCAACCTTAAAAAGGTTGAATACAAGCAGGTTATTACCGACAGAGATTTACGTGCCATCGAAGAGAAGTACGGTGACAGCGAAACCACAGGCTTAAAAGTCGGCATGGGCGCTGAAGCCATTCGCGAACTTTTACAGGCAGTTGACATTGAAAAGGAATGCAGGGAGACCAGGGAGATTATCGACAGCTCCAACGCAAGCCAGAAGAAGCTTAAGGCAGTCAAGAGAATTGAAATTCTTGAATCCTTCAGAAAGAGCGGTAATAAGCCTGAATGGATGATTTTAACCGTTCTTCCCGTTCTTCCTCCCGAACTCCGCCCCATGGTACAGCTTGACGGCGGCAGGTTTGCTTCCTCCGACCTCAACGATTTGTATCGCAGGGTAATTAACAGAAACAACAGATTAAAGAGAACTATAGAGCTTGGCGCTCCTGATATGATTATCAAGAACGAAAAGCGTATGCTCCAGGAAGCTGTCGACGCATTAATCGACAACGGCAGAAGGGGCAGGGCGCTTTCAGGCCCTTCCAACAGGGAGTTAAAGTCCCTTTCAGGTATGCTCCGCGGTAAGCAGGGCCGTTTCCGTCAGAATTTACTTGGTAAGCGTGTCGACTACTCAGGCCGTTCGGTTATCGTCGTAGGTCCCGAACTCAAGCTCTACCAGTGCGGACTTCCTAAGGAAATGGCAATCGAGCTCTTCAAGCCCTTCGTAATGAAGAGGCTGGTAGAGAGCGGTCAGTGCCAGAACATCAAGAGCGCAAAGCGTGCCGTTGAAAAGGCAAAGCCCATGGTTTGGGATATCTTAGAGGACGTCATCAAGGAACACCCCGTTCTTTTGAACCGTGCGCCTACACTCCACAGGCTTTCAATTCAGGCGTTTGAACCCGTACTCATCGAAGGCAGAGCAATCAAGCTCCATCCCCTCGTATGTACCCCCTTCAACGCAGACTTCGACGGCGACCAGATGTCCGTACACGTACCCCTTTCCATCGAAGCTCAGGCAGAGGCAAGATTCTTAATGCTCTCCTCTAACAATATCTTAAAGCTCTCCGACGGTAAGCCCGTTATGTCCCCTTCGCAGGATATGGTATTGGGCGCTTACTACCTCACCATTATAAGGAGAGAGGAAGGCAAGTTCTACCGCTGGTCAGGCGACAGATATTACGAGTGCAACGAAGGTGACGAGGGTGCAGAAAAGTACGTACCCAACGCATATATCTCCGAGGATGAGGTTATGATGGCTTACCAGACCAAGTATCTGCACATGCAGGACGAGGTTTACGTTCGCCGTACCGTAACCGTAAACGACGCAAATTCTCCCTTCAACGGGCAGAGCGTAACGGGCCTTGTAAAGACCACTGTCGGCAGAATTATCTTCAACAGCCAGCTTCCCCAGAACTTAGGCTTTGTTAAGAGAGAGACGCTTGAAGATTACCTCAAGTATGAAATCTCCTACGAGTTCTTAGGTAAGAACGTTGCAGTCGGCAAGAAGCAGCTCGGCCAGATTGTTGACCGTTCGTTCAAGGTCGGCGGCGCTGCGGAGGCTGCAGAGGTACTCGATAAGGTTAAGGCGCTTGGCTACAAGTACTCAACCATCGGTGCAATCACCACCTCCGTATTCGATATGCACATTCCCGCTGCGAAAAAGCAGATCGTCGAAGAGACCGAACAGAAGGTACTCCAGATTGAAAGGAAGTACCAGAGAGGTCTGTTGAGAAAGGAAGAGCGTTATAACGCAGTTATCAACGCCTGGGATAACGCAACCGATACGGTTACCAATGCCCTCAAGGCTTCGCTTGATAAGTTCAATCCCATCTGGATGATGGCAAACTCAGGCGCCCGTGGTTCAATCGACCAGATGAAACAGCTCTCTGGTATGAGAGGTCTGATGGTTGACCCTCAGGGACGTAAGATAGAAGTACCCGTTAAATCCTGCTTCAGACAGGGCCTTTCGGTACTTGAATACTTCATCTCCTCGCACGGCGGCCGTAAAGGTCTGGCCGATACGGCATTAAAGACTGCAGACTCCGGTTATCTTACCCGTAGGCTTGTAGACGTCTCCCACGAAGTTATCGTAAGGGAAGAGGACTGTATGGCAGGCTCCAAGAAGCCCCGCGGCATGGTTGTTAAGGCAATCATCGGTCCTAACGGCGAAGTTATCGAAGGCCTTGAGGACAGAATCCAGGGTAGGTTCGTATCCGAAGACGTAGTCGACAAGGATGGTAACCTTATCATCGCTCAGAACGAGTTTGTCACCGACGAAATCGCTAAGAAGATAGTTGACGCAGGAATCGAACAGGTTTCAATCCGTTCACTCTTCACCTGCAACTCACGCTACGGCGTATGCGCAAAGTGCTATGGCAAGAACATGGCTACAAATACTCCCGTTATGCCCGGCGAGGCAGTCGGCGTTATTGCAGCACAGTCAATCGGTGAACCCGGTACCCAGCTTACCATGCGTACCTTCCATACGGGCGGTATTGCGGCAACGGGCGATATTACCCAGGGTCTTCCCCGTGTTGAAGAACTCTTCGAAGCACGTAAACCCAAGGGTTGCGCAACCTTATGCGAAGTATCCGGTAAGGTAAGGATTGACGACGCCGACAACTTAAAGCACGTAATAGTCTGCGATCCTGTAACGGGAGAAGTTAAGAAGGATTATGAACTTCCCTTCAATGCAGAGCTCAAGGTTAAAGCAGGCGAGATAGTCTCACCCGGTACGGTACTCAACACCGGTTCCATCTACCCTCAGGATATCTTAAGGGTTCAGGGTGTAAAGGGCGTTCAGGACTATATCTTAGAGCAGATTCAGTCAGTTTACCGCAGCCAGGGCGTTGCTATTAACGATAAGCACGTTGAAATTATCGTTCGTCAGATGCTCAAGAAGGTTAGAATCGAGAACTCCGGTTCAACCGACCTTCTTCCCGGCGAGACGGTTGACATGTTCACCGTTGATGAAGAGAACAGGAAGGCAATCGAAAACGGCGGTGCTCCCGCACTGCAGAAGAGGGTTCTGCTCGGCATTACCAAGGCGGCGCTCTCAACCGAAAGCTTCCTCTCTGCGGCATCCTTCCAGGAGACTTCCAAGGTACTCACGGATGCGGCAATCAAGAACAAGGTTGACCCCCTTATGGGCTTGAAGGAAAACGTAATTATCGGTAAGCTCATTCCTGCAGGTACGGGTGTTAAGGACTATAAGAATATGTCCCCCATAATCAACCCCGCATACGGCAAGGGCGAAAGCGACGAAAACGTATAAAAGAAAGGGGAGGCAACAGCCTCCCCTTTAAAATAGGTTTAATATGGATTTTGAAGATTTAAGACTTATAGACCTTTTGGACAAGGTGCAAAAGAAGGCGGAGGAGATATCCGCCACCAGGAACGTTTCGCAGTTCAAGGAGCTCGGTACAAGCATACAGGCTGTGTACGACTACTTTATAGTCTGCGGTAAATCGTACGACGCGCAGCAGCCCATGCTTAAAAACCTGTTTTCTGCATTCAACTACGGTGCGGTTATAATCAACGACGCAATCAAAACAAGACAGCTGGATAAGGAGGCGAACACTCTATTAGACGAGTGCCTGCAGATTATCGTTGCATGCTGCGTAAATATTAAAAACTCAATTGGGCATTAAGGTAGTGCGACTACAGCGAAGTGTCTTAAAAGCTTAACCGCCTGACCAGCTCAACACAAGTCAAACAAAATTCCCCCGCACGAACGTGCGGGGGAATTAAATTATTTACAAAATTTATTCCTGAGTTGTTTCTTCAGGCAACTGTTCAACGTCATTTTTCACAACCTCTTCGGTATGGCTCTGCTTTTTCTTTGCAAGCAGGGCAATGAAGTAGGTTGCCACACCGCCAAGGATAAAGGTTGCAACGCCTAAGCAAATCTGCAGAGTATCCAGGTAAGCAACTCCGTATTCGTGGAAGAAGGTTATGATAACCGCAGGGATTGAACCGATTACAAACCCCGAAATCGCCCACATCGTCGAGCGGTGGAATTTGTTTAAAAGCATCTTCATAAGCCTTGCTATCGTAAAGAAGCCGACCACAAGCCCTAAAGCAAATACAGCAAGCACTAAAAGCGAATGGCCGAAATCCGTTCTGAGTCCCGAAATCATACCGAGCAACGGCTCGTAATAACCGAAGATGAGCATTAACATCGAACCGCTGATACCTGGAACGACTAATGCACAACTGGCTAAAACGCCCATAGCGGCAAGCACTAAATAGCCGTACCAGGGCATAGCCGAAGACAAATCGACGTTGCCCATATTAGGAATAAAGCAGATGCCTATAACTACGGCAAGGGGAATAAGAATTGAGGCTACGTCAAATTTTTTGAACCCGTCTTTGCTTGCGCCCAGAATCATATCGGGGCAGCTGCCGAGCATGAACCCTGCAAACAGCATAATGGTGGGGAAGGGTGCATATTGCAGTGCTAACTTTAAGGGATAGTACAGCGCCGCAAACGCCACGACTGCACCGAGAAGTATAGGCAGTAAGAACAAAAAGCTTGCTTTAAAATTTTTAAACAGTCCGCTAATGCTCTCTATTATCTTGTCGTATACGCCCAAAAGCACGGCAAGCGTTCCGCCTGAAACGCCGGGGATAATCATCGCCAGGCCGATCGCGCCGCCCTTGAGCATATTAATTAAAAACTCTTTGGCTTTCATCTTTTACCTCGAAATATAATACGCAGTCAGCCCTATTTTAATTCGTATGGAGTAACCTGGTATACGTAGTAGTTAAGCCAATTTATATAGAACAGGTTGGAGGTGGACGACCAGTTCATCTTAACCTTTGTCATCTCTTTATCTGCAAAGTAGTTTGCAGGCGGCTTAATGGGTAAGCCCTTGGCCTTGTCACGTTCGTACTCACGTTTTAAGGTATCCCTGTCGTACTCCATGTGTCCCGTTACGAATACCTGTCTGTTATCCCTGCTCTTGATAATGCTCGCCCCAGCCTTTTTGGAGTAGGCGAGGATTTTTAAATCCTTATGCTTTTTAATATCGTCAGCGTAGATAATGGTATGTCTTGAGTGAGGCATATGGAACTCGTCGGAAATACCCCTCATAAGCGGTTCAATCTCGCCGTCGAATATGCGCTGGTGAGCAAAGATACCAAAGCACCTTTCTTTGAGGTGGAACTTCTTAATTCCGTAAAAATAGTGCAACGCCGCCTGAGCTCCCCAACAGATGAACAGGGTGGAGGTTACGTTGGTCTTTGTCCAGTTAAATATTTTAACCAGCTCATTCCAGTATGCGACGTCCTCGAACTCCATGTCCTCAACGGGAGCCCCGGTAATAATCATACCGTCGAACTTTTTGTTTTCAATCTCGTCAAAGCCCTTATAGAATCTGTCCAGGTACTCCTGCCCCGTATGGGTGGGGTTATAGCTTTCGGTTCTGACTAAAGTA
>JBJFAG010000021.1:0-5655 GCA_051887795.1 Candidatus Coproplasma sp.
CCTGCGCTTGAAGCGCTTAATCAAGCCACCGGCTTAGCCGGTGGTACTTGACTATTAAAACACGCCGTAACAAAGAGAAAAAATAAAATGTGGCAAAGTGTTGCCGACGGCTAAATAAAGGAGAAAATTATGTTATTCATCAGCACGAGAGGCGGAGAAAAGGTTACGGGTGCAGAGGCGATAGTAAAAGGCCTTTCTGACAACGGCGGTCTTTTTGTTCCCGAAAAGTTCCCCCAGATGACAAGTGAGGAGATGCAGGAGATGCTCTATATGAGCTACCCCGAACGTGCAGCAACCGTCCTTTTTAAGTATTTGGACGAATATGATAAAAAGGAGCTGTTGGCCGCTTGTGAAGCCGCATACGCTAAATTTGAAGGACCCGACCCCGCACCCCTTGTAAAGATTGATGAAGGCATGTATATTTTGGAGCTCTTCCACGGTCCCACCTGCGCCTTCAAGGATATGGCGCTGACCGTTCTTCCCTATTTGCTCAGGAAGGGTTGCGACATCTGCGGAATTAAGGAACAGATTTTGGTTTTAGTTGCAACCTCAGGCGATACGGGCAAAGCCGCGTTGGAGGGCTTCAAGGATGCAAACGGTATAAAGATTATGGTCTTTTACCCCGACGACGGCGTATCCTCAATGCAGAAATTGCAGATGTGTACCCAGGACGGTAAGAACGTAAACGTCGTTGCGGTAAAGGGCAACTTCGACGACTGCCAGACGGCTGTTAAAACTATTTTCAACAGCGCAGAGTACGCGGCAGAACTTAAGAAGAACAACACCCTTCTTTCAAGTGCAAACTCAATTAACTTCGGCCGTTTAGCACCCCAGATTGCATATTATTTCTCGGCTTACTTCGATTTGGTTACCGCAGGACAGATTGAGATGGGGCAGGAGATTGACTTCACCGTTCCCACGGGTAACTTCGGCAATATCCTCGCGGCATACTATGCAAAGCGCATGGGCCTGCCTATCCGCAGATTGCACTGCGCTTCCAACATGAACAACATCTTAACCGACTTCCTTGCAAAGGGCAGATACGACGTTCACAGGGAGTTCTATAAGACAACTTCTCCTTCGATGGATATCCTCGTTTCCTCCAACCTGGAAAGGCTTTTATTCGAGGTCAGCGGCAGGGACGAAAAGCTCACCGCAGAGCGTATGAATAAGTTAAAGAGCGAGGGAGTGTACGAGATAACCGAAAAGGAGAGGGCGGCCATTGCTCAGATTTTCGACGGCGGTTTTGCCAACGAGGACGAGGTTGTTGAAACCATCTACGACCTATTCTGCGACACGGGCTACACCATGGACACCCACACGGGCTGTGCAATGAAGGTTGCCAACGACTGGAAGCGTAAGAACAAGAAGGACACCACCATGCAGGTAGTCGTCTCCACGGCTAACCCCTACAAGTTCCCCCAGGACGTACTCTATGCAGTGACGGGCAACGACGTAAGGGACAGCTTCAAGGGCGTTAAGCGTCTGCATGCGGCGACAGCAATGGCGGTTCCCAAGAGCCTTGCAGGGTTAAAGGATAAGCCCATCCGCTTCAAGACGGTTGTAACCAAGGACAAGATGTTTGACGAAGTATTAAAGTTCGTTAAGTAATAAATAGAAAGATACCGCCGTACAGAAAATCAATAAGCTGTGCGGCGGTTTTTATTTGAAATGGCTAAGCAAGATATTTTAGATTCGGATAGAGTTTTAAAACTCTGTTTTAAGATGGGTCTGCCCTGCGTAATGGCGCAGGTTGTAAACCTTTTATATAATATTGTCGACAGAATTTTTATCGGCAACATGCCTGACGTGGGCGAGTATGCCCTGGCAGGGCTGGGGCTCTGTGCGCCCATTCTAACCCTTATTGCCGCCTTTTCCTCCTTTGTATCAGGGGGCGGAGCTCCGCTTGCCGCAAAGTCTTTAGGCGAGGGCGACAGAGAGAGGGCAAAGCGGTATTTAAACAACGGTTTTGTGATGCTCTGCGTCTTTTCGATAGTGTTAGGTTTAACCGCCTTTTTTGCTCAAAAACCCCTGCTGTATCTCATCGGGGCAAGCGATAATACCTACGTTTACGCCTCCGACTATCTCTCAATCTATCTAATTGGAACGCTGTTCGTTCAGCTTGCGGTGGGCTTAAACACCTTTTTAACCGCCCAGGGCAGGAGTGCTATGGCCATGATTTCAGTCGGCATAGGCGCCCTTCTAAACCTCGGTCTGGACCCCCTTTTCATCTTTGTGTTCGGTATGGGGATCAGGGGTGCGGCCCTCGCCACGGTTATCAGCCAGTCGGCGGCGTGCGCCTTTGTAATAATAACTCTCCTGGGCAAACGTTCTACGCTGAAGCTCGATATCAGGTATATGAAGCCTGACGGCAGAATAATAACCTCTATTTTAGGGTTGGGACTTGCTCCCTTCGTCATGGCCGCAACCGAGTCTGTAATCGGCTTTGTGCTTAACGGTCGGTTAAAGTACTGGGGCGATCTGACCGGCGAGGGGCTGGGGGATAGGTATATCTCCGCACTGGCCGTGCTGCAGAGCGTTATGATGCTGATAACCGTACCCATTCAGGGCTTTACGCAGGGCGTTACACCCGTACTGTCCTACAATTTCGGGGCAAGGAATAAGGAGAGGCTGAAAAAGGCCTACTTCGTCACCCTTGCAGTGTGCTGGGCGTATTGCATGCTCTCGGCTGTGCTTATGATGAGTCTGCCTCACCCGTTTGGCAGAATGTTCACCTACAAGGAAGAAGTGCTTGCAATAACCGATAAATACCTGCCCGTATTCGTTTCAGGTATGCTGATATTCGGTATTCAACGTGCCTGTCAGACTACGTTCGTGGCCGTGACCGAGGCAAAGATAAGCCTGTTTATTGCCATTTTGCGAAAGATTATACTGCTCGTTCCGCTTGCCTTTTTGCTCCCCCTTGCAATGGGCGTGGGCGGCGTCTATTGGGCGGAGTGCATTGCGGATATTACGGCTGCGACCATTTGCGGAACGATATTCTTCTTCCGATTCAGAAAGATTTTAAAGGGAATGGAGTGAGTTGTTTATTTACTTTTTTGAGGAGAAATAGCTGTTCTGTTCATTTGCCAGCTTTTGGTAAATCTGTTCAAACGTATTGGATTCGCTCTTTACGGCACCGCTCTTGTTGAACGTGCCTTGGGATTCTATCTTTAGTCTTTCATACTCAACGCCGACGTAAATATCGCACATCGACCAGAATTTTTCGATCTTCTCATTGAGCATAATACTGTCAAGCTCCCCCGCCAGACATAGCCTGACTATGTCGTTTGCACAGTCTATCAATTCTACGTCGTGTTTGTAGGCATACTGCAGTAAAGAATTAAAGCTATCTACAGCATATAATAGTTCTTTTTTGGTTTTTTCGTCATCGAGCTTGTGTAAAAAGAGCTTTGCACAGGTTAAGATGTCTGCCGAAAATTTACGCATAGAGTCGATTCGTTCACTGCGTTTATTAACCATAATATTGACCTTTTGCTGCATCATCTGTAAATTTCTGGTGTGAAATAAAGTGATTGCCGAAACAATAATTGTTGCTAATACGCCTACAACGTTAATAATGCTGAAAGCTAATTCCATATTCTTTTCCTCGCTTAAATCTTAAAGACATTATACTATACCGTAAAAATTTTTCAATAGATAACTTAATATTTTTTTATTGCAATGGAGTATTTATGAAAAACGCATATGAATTTTGCAAGCTTTTAAACATGGACGAACAGACCTGCAGGGAGATAGCAGCCTTGGTAGAAAAAGTACAGGGTATGCTTGGAGACAAAATTAAGGATTTGGCCGTTGCAGCCTTGCAGGACGGGGTTGATAATGAACAGTTCTTATCTCTTTTGACAACTTGTGAAAACTGCGGGGAGGAGATAGGCGAGCATAAATTCAGAATGCAGCTCGTCTTTTCATACTATTGTTTTGCGCTTTTGGAAGAAAAATATCAGAGGGCGGGATTGAGTAAAAGCTTATACGAAAATACTATTCAGGACTTTAAGTTCAGGGTCTACGAGTGCAGAGAGGTGTATAATTTTACGGGTATTTTCGTCGCCTGGTGGTATTTGATTTTCTGTAATTTGTCTTTACATAAATTTGGCGGGTTGGAGTTTGAGAGGACGGTTTCGAATTTTGAATATAATAAAAGGGGCGTAAACGTTAAAAAGGGTGATGAGATTATCGCTCTTCACATTCCTCCCAAATTCAAAATGAACAGGCAAACGGTGACCGAGGCTTTAAGAGAAAGCTACTCCTTTTACGGGTTTAAGGGTAGGGTTGCCTATCAATGCGATTCCTGGCTGTTGTATCCTGATTTTGAAAGGGTGTTCGTGCAGGGCGGTAACGTCTGCGAGTTCAGGACGTTTTTTGACATCATAAATAAAACCGATAATCGCGAGTTTGAGGATTGCTGGCGTGTATTCAAGGTTGGCAAAATCGAAAATTTAGACGACCTGCCCACCGATACGAGGTTGCAAAAAAATATGCTTCAACATCTCAAAAACGGAGGTAAAACGGGCTACGGCTTCGGTGTTTTAGTATTTGACGGCAAGGATATACTGTAATTATTTCACTATACTGCAAAACTAATTTTAACAATTTTTAAATTAGGTCTATACAAACGCAAAAAAGGGTGGTATAATATAGGCGGTAAAATTTAATAACCAAGTATAAGGGGAATTATTATGGCTATTGTTGATCAGAAATTTATTACCATGGGCGAATTGCTTTTAAGGCTTTCTCCCCCTAATAATGAGAAGATTAGAACGACCGACGAGTTTAAGGTTACCTACGGCGGTGCGGAAGCTAACGTTGCGGCGTCGCTTGCAAACTTAGGCGTTGACAGCTCCTACTTTACCGTAGTACCTGATTCGTCTATCGGTAAGGCTGCAATCCGTTACCTTCGCTCCAACGACGTTCACTGCACGCCCTGCATTAAAGATGCAAAGGGCAGAATGGGCATCTACTTCCTGGAAGAGGGCTTCGGCGTTCGTGCCAGCAAGGTTACCTATGACAGGGCAGATTCCGCATTTGCAACCTATGACTTCTCAACCATAGACTTCAAGGAAAAGTTAAAGGGCTTTACCTGGTTACATTTAAGCGGTATTACCCCCGCGCTTTCCAAAAACTGCCGTGACCTTATCACGTATGCACTCAAAGCGGCTAAGGAGCTGGGCATGACCGTTTCCTTCGACTGCAACTATCGCTCGGCTCTCTGGGGCTGGCAGGAGGCGAGGGACTGCATAACCGAATACCTGCCCTACGTAGACGTGCTGTTCGGCATCGAACCTATAAATCTGCCCGGTCCCGACGGTAAGGATTTAAAGGACGGGTTGACCATGAACCCCACCTATAAGGAGCAGGACAGGATTTTTAAGGAGCTGCATAAGCGCTATAACTTCAAGGCGATTGGCAGGCACGTCCGCTACGTCCATTCGGGCAGTGAAAACAGCTTGAAAGCCTTCCTCTGGTATGACGGTGAAACGTATGAAAGCAAGACCTTCCGCTTCTCCATACTTGACAGGGTGGGCGGCGGTGACGCCTTTGCAAGCGGTATGATCTATGCCATGATGAGGGAGATGAACCCCGACGATATCGTCAACTTTGCAGTTGCCTCCTCGGTTATCAAGCACACCATGC
>JBJFAG010000022.1:0-5621 GCA_051887795.1 Candidatus Coproplasma sp.
AAAACAGAAGGGTAGGCCCCGTTCTCCACCTTAACATGGAGCTTGTCAGGACCTATCTGGATAAGAACGTAACAACTAACAACAGTTATGGATTCGGAGGTGTTAACGATGAAAATAAGTAACAGCATATTACAGGGTTATGAAAATACCCGATTGGTCCGTTATGACGATATAGGCACGGATTTACCCAACACCGTCGCCTATGACCGCCTTGGCACCTCTGACGTAAAGGGGGTGTTAAAGGCCAACAGGTACGTAGACGGAAGATTAATTCAGACCTATTCTCAGGATGAAAACCACATTTTAACGATAGCGGCGACCAGGCTTGGTAAAACCACCTCCTGCGTAATTCCCCAGGTAATATCCTTTGCCCGCCAGAAGGTTAAGCGTTCAATGATAATCTCCGACCCCAAGGGGGAGCTGTACAGACTGCTCTCCGCTCTTTTGAGGGAAGAGGGGTACGACGTGTTTATGCTCAACTTAAGGGACTATTCCCACAGCGAGCTATGGAACCCGTTGACGCCCATATATTTAAAGTATCAGAGGGCGATGAACCTTGAAAACGAGGTTGAGATAGTCAAGACGGAAAAGGGCATAAGGAACAAGTTCCACGGCGTAATATACGAAAGGCAATCCGCCCTGGACGACGCCATCGAGGAGATGAGGAACCTTCTGCTTGCAGACGTGGACAGCGATATAGATAAGCTCATGTTCACCATAATCCCCCATGATGACAGCAAGGACCAATACTGGAACGAAGCGCCCCGTCAGTGGGGTAAGGCGCACCTTTGGGCCATGCTGGAGGACAGCGTTCCCAAGGAGGGCAGAAAGGCGATTAACATCGACACCTTCTCCTTCAACACTATGTTCAACATAACCGACTCCCTGACCGAGGAGGATCATTACGATACGGGCGATTATTTTTCGGGCAGGGGTAACTCTTCAAGGGCATACAGGTATGCAAGGGGTACGATAGAGAACGCTAGCGGTACGAGGCAGTGTATAATCTCCTGCTTCAACGCAAAAGTTCAGGCCTACAGGAACAGCACCATAAGGCTGATTACGGGCTGTTCAAGCTTCGATATGGCAAGCCTGACTTCGGGTAAACCCACGGTGGTATTCATCAGCTATCCCGACGAAACAAAGGTCTATTACCAGGTAATAAGCACCTTTGTGCAAAGCGCCTATACCTATCTTATAAACTACGCCAACGAAAGGCCTTCAGGTAAGCTTGACGTACCCTTCTACTTTATATTGGACGAGTTCGGCAACTTCCCGAAGATAGTCGACTTCGATACCGTCATTTCGGCGTGCGGCGGGCGTAACATCTGGTTTGATATCGTGCTTCAGAGCTATGCCCAGCTCGACAATGTGTACGGGCCCAACACTGCGGAGATAATCAGGGATAACTTAAATATCCATATATTCTTAGGCAGCAATAACCCCGCCACGCTGGAGCTGTTCAGCAAAGAGTGCGGCAGCATGACCAGAATATCTCCCAGAAGCGCTTTGATAGGCAGCAAGGACGAGATAGAGAATTACGACGTGGAGACCATACCCTTGGTTCCCAGAAGTATGCTTGCAAATCTCAGACCCGGCGAATGTATAGTTACCGAGGCCAACAGCGGGTACGTTCTGTTTTCCAGAATGGAGCGCTACTTCACGTGCGAAGAGTTCAGCAATCTTGAATTTTCGTCCGAAAAGGATTACGTCTGTCCGATTAACCCCCTTGATAAAAAGTACATTCATACGTTCGATAAGAGTGCTTACAGGGGCAGGAGACCGTTTGATTTATAATTAGCGGGGGTGACATATGGACGTTAAAGATCTTAGAAAATATATCTGCACTATGGGTGAGGTAACAATACCCCAGGTGCAGAATGAATATTCTTTGGGGTATAAAGAGGCAAGGTCGCTCTTTTCTCAACTGGAAGAGGAAGGAGCGATTAAGCTCAAAGATAATTTAACCTTTGCCTGGTGCGAGAAAAAGAAGGAAGAAAGGCGTACGGGCAGACGCCCCGAAGATATAATGCACCGAAGGATAAATTCGGAAAACTACGAGGAAATACACCAGATTTTAAAGGAGCGGGCAGAGCAGCTTAGAAGAGACAGGGAGGATGAGGACGACGAATACGAACCGCATGAGGAATTATGCCTCCGTATACTCCACGACTGTATAGATTACAAGTGGTTAACCCCCGCGCTCATCAGCGAAAAGTTCGGCCTGAGCTTCCGCCGTGCCTGCCAGGCAATCGATTGGCTGAAGAATATGCATTACGTAACCGAGTCGATGGGTTCATCGGGCAACCGCATCTTAATCAGCCGAGCGGATTTTAACAAGCGGTATAGCCATCTGGGCTTCCCCGAGGTGAAGAAGGAGGAGGTTAAACGGGAGGAGCGGACGGAGCCGTACGGCACGGCCGACCTGATTACGGCATTAAAAGAGATAAGCGCCAAAAAGAGCCAACCCGTCTCCACCGACCTACCGCCGTCGGATAGCCTTTGGGAAGATAAGGCGGCATTTGCAGAAGCAGTCAAACAGCGTACCGAAGAGATAGTAAAGTCCAATATGAACGGGGTTAAAGAGGCGGTTAACGATGCGGAAATCCGCCTGGCTGCGGTGAGGGATACCCATGACAGGGCCATGGTTCAGCTATATGAAAGGGTTGTTTACGATTTGAAAAAAATGTCCCCCTTCACTTACTTTATGTTGAGAAGAAAGCTTTTTACAGATTAATACCGTTGATTGACAATTCAGTCGGTTAAGTTAAAGTTGCGCTAAGTTATTTTTATGGTTTATTGACAAAAAAATTTTAAAATCCTATTGAAAAATAATAAATATGTAGTATAATTTCTATATACGCCTATCGGGCTAAAAATTAATAAATAAGGTGCAAAGGCGGATAAAACGCTATAGACCTTTGGCGGTGAGATATGAACAAAAGAAGTGATTTGCTTAAATTAGTGCTGGAACGCTACGGCGGGGAGAACAGGACTCCTGCATCCGTTAACGCCCTTTTTACGGAGATTTTAAAACTCCTCATTCCCGATACCAAAATACCGGAGCTTACGCCTGATATTACAGTCAGCGTGTTTGAAGAATTAAAGCAGCTCCATAGATTTTTTGAAAAGAATCACATAGACGCTGATAAAACTTTAATGTTAATGGAAGACAGCGTGACAGAGGAAAAAGACAGGTTTATGGACTCCTTCAAGTTCAGTAAGTTGATGAGGGAGTTGGATTTTCAGCCTCTTTCGGGTGAGAAAGACTGCGTGGACTGCATCTCAGTCTGCGAACGTATTTTGCAATCGCCCACCGCGGTAATAGAGCTGGTAACCCAAGGCGCTAACGGCGGCGGCCAGAGTATGCAGATAAAAGACGATACCGACGAGGATGAGGCTGACAGCGAAGAGGATATCGATAAGCTGCTTGCAGAGCTGTTCGGCGAAGATACCGAAGAGATTAAAAGAATGATGGATAGCGGTGAAAAACCCACTATGGCTCAGCTCATGGACAGGGTGGAAAAGGTGCGCACCGTCTTAACCGAAAACGTATTCGGCCAGGACCATGCTATATCCGCATTTGTATCGGGCTTCTTCCAGTCGGAATTGACTGCAACCGTATTCGAGGACAGGGATAAGCCCAGGGCGACCTTCCTGTTTGCAGGCCCTCCGGGCGTCGGTAAAACCTTTTTGTCGGAGCTTGTAGCCAAGGCGTTGGGCTTACCCTTCAAGCGCTTCGATATGAGCGAATACAACAACAAGGAATCAGGCCTGGAATTTGCAGGTTCGGATAAGGTATATAAAAACGGCGCAAAGGGTAACGTAACAAGCTTCGTCGAAGAAAATCCCAGATGCGTATTGTTGTTCGACGAGATAGAAAAGGCACACATTTCCGTAATCTACCTCTTCCTGCAGATACTTGACGCGGGCAGACTGAGGGATAACTTTACGGATGAAGAGGTATCCTTCAAGGACGCCATCATAATTTTAACGACCAACGCGGGCAAGCGCCTGTACGAGGATGAGTCGATTAACATCGTCAACACCCCCAAAAAGACCATATTAAGGGCGTTAGGGGCGGAAGTCAATCCCGAAACAAATACTCCGCTGTTCCCCACCGCAATCTGTTCCCGTTTTGCATCGGGCAACGTGGTTATGTTCAACCGCATGCAGGGTGATTTCCTGCTCAGAATCTGCGAAAACGAGATGAACAAGCAGTGCGAAGCAATCACCAATAATATGGGCGTTAAGGTGAGCTTCGAAAACACCATTCCCTATGCAGTATTGTTCGGCGAAGGCGGTAAGGCAGACGCCAGAACGATTAAGGCGAAGAGTATAAAATTCATCTATGACGAGACGTATGAGTTGTTAAGGCTTATGAAGTCAAGCAGCAACCCCTACGATATCTCTCAGCTCAAATCAATTAAATTCACCCTCTCCCCTTCCAAGGATTCAGCCGTAAGCTCCCTGTTTAAAATCAAGGGTAAGCCCACCGTGCTTATCTTTGCAGACAAGGCAAAGAGCCTGGCTTTTGGCGATAAGTTCAAGGGCGTCAACGTCTTAACGGCCGACAGCGTTGAAGAGGCGAAGGAGCTTATTGACGCGCAGGACGTAACCTTTACCCTGTGCGATTTATGCTACAACACGAGGGATGACAGGGTTATATTAAACCGCGAGGATATCCATTCAACGGGTATGGACTACTTTGAATATATCACCACCCGCACCAATATCCCCGTATATATCCTTCAATCAGCCGCAAATAAGTTCAGCGAGGAGGAGATGCAGTCCCTCACCGCAAAAGGTGCAAGCGGAGTGTTTGAAGAGGATTGGTCGACGACTCATACGGCAAAATTCATCAAACAGATTTCACTTGCGTCACATCTTAAAAAGAGCATGAGTACGCTTGCAAGGGCAAACAAGGTCCTGTCCTTCGGCACGGCGCAGACCATCGAGGGCGAGGGTACGGAAGCCGTTATCTCCCTGTACGATCTGAAGCTGATTACGGCGGTAGATGCAGAGGATAACGAGGGTATGTTAAACGACGTTTCCCGTCCTTCCGTCCGCTTCAGCGACGTGATAGGCGCAAAGGATGCAAAGGGCGAGCTTAAGTACTTTATCGACTACTTAAAGGACCCCGTCAAGTACGTCAGACGTGGCATAAAGGCACCCAAGGGCATATTGCTCTACGGCCCTCCCGGTACGGGTAAAACGTTGCTTGCAAAGGCGATGGCGGGCGAATCCAACGTGACTTTCATCAGGGCTGAAGGCAATCAGTTCCTCAAAAAATACGTGGGCCAGGGCGTTGAGAGCGTACATAAATTATTTACAACCGCCCGCAAGTATGCCCCGTCTATTCTGTTTATCGACGAGATCGACGCCATTGCAAAGGACAGGCAGAACGCTGCGGAATCATCAACCGCTTCGGACGTGCTTACCGCATTTTTAACCGAGATGGACGGCTTTGTCACCGATAAGGACAGACCCGTATTCGTATTGGCGGCAACCAACTTCAGCATCGAAGGTGGCGGCCCCAGAAGTCTGGACCCCGCACTGCTCCGCAGGTTTGACAGAAGAATTTATATCGACCTGCCCGACAGGGAGGAGAGAACGCAGTT
>JBJFAG010000023.1:0-5595 GCA_051887795.1 Candidatus Coproplasma sp.
TATCCGGAACAACTGCTTGTTTCGAGCTTGAAAACACTAACCCCTACTATGCACCTGAAAGTTATCAGGTTACGGTAAACGGTCAGAAGACCGATAAAGTCTGGGATAGTAACGTATTCTCACTTTTCAATCTTCAGCCCGATACGACTTACGTTATCGGTACGACGTTGGACGGTGCTACTCTCACCATTCACACCGATAAGGAGAGCGGAACGGTAAACGTCAAGGACCTCGGCGCAAAGGGCGACGGCGTGACTGAGGATACCTACTACGTTCAGATGGCAATCGACAGCTGCCCCAAAGGCGGCAGGGTCATCATTCCCGAAGGAAGCTATTACGTTCGCCCCATAGTTCTGAAGTCCGATATAACCATTGAAATTCAGAAGGGCGGTGAACTCCTCGGCGATATAGTTGAAGAGCATTACCCCTACGTACCTGCTAAAATCGAGCACGAGGACGGTACGGAAGAGATTCTTGCGACCTGGGAGGGCAACCCCTACCCCTGTCATCAGTCCTTTGTTTCGGCTTACAAGCAGAGCAACATTAAAATCGTCGGCGAGGGTGCCATTAACGGCAATGCCGACCACTCCACCTGGTGGGCAACCCCCAAGGGCAGAGCGGTGGCAAGACCCCGTCTGGTAACCTTAAACAAGTGTGAAAACGTTGTATTCCACGGCGTAACGTGTAAGAACTCCGCTGCGTGGAACCTGCATCCCTTCTTCTCAAAGAACCTCGGTTTCTACGATATCCGTGTGCAGAATCCCTACACCGGACCCAACACCGACGGTCTTGACCCCGAAAGCTGTGATAACGTAGACATTATCGGCTGCGTATTCTCGGTTGGCGACGACTGCGTTGCGCTCAAGGCCGGCAAGCTCTATCTGGGCGCTAAGTATAAGACCCCTGCAAATCACCACACTATCCGCAACGACCTCTTCCAGGACGGCCACGGCGCAATAGTTTTAGGCAGTGAAATTTCAGGCGGTGTAAAAAACCTCTCCGTCTGCCAGTGCGTATTCAAGCATACGGACAGAGGCCTTCGTATCAAGACGAGGAGGGGCAGAGGTAAGGACTCCATCATCGACGGCGTAGTATTTGAAAACATCAAGATGATTAACGTCATCACGCCTTTCGTTATAAATATGTACTACTTCTGCGATCCCGACGGGCATACCGAGTACGTATGGTCGAGGGAGAAGCAGCCCGTTGGCGACGATACCCCTTATTTAGGCAAATTCCTGTTTAAGAATATCGAGTGTACCGACTGCGAGTGTATGTGCGCATACTTCGACGGCCTTGTAGAACAGCCCGTCAAGGAAGTTGTTATAGAGAACGTAAGCTTCTCCTTCAAGGCAGACGCCAAGCCCTTCAAGCCTGCAATGCTTGAGTTTGTAAGGGACTACTGCAAAGAGGGTATCTACATTGACAACGTTGAAAACGTTATTCTTAAAAACGTTACCTTCGACGGCGTTGAAGGCGAGACCATCATCCAGAAGAACTGCGGTAAAGTTACGATTGTTTAACCATAGGAGCGGAGAGTATGAATTACGAAATCATTGACAAATACATTGACAGGCTGATTGCCGACACCAAGCCCGAAGCGCCTATCTGGAACATCGAGAACATAAGACAGGGTAAAAAACCCGCATGGAACTATATAGACGGCTGTATGATGACTTCGCTCTACACCATCTACAAGCAGACGGGGGATAAAAAATACCTTGACTTTATCGACGGCTTTGTTGACTACTACGTATTCGAGGACGGCTCTATCAGGGGTTACGACCTTGAGACCTACAACCTTGACAACTTGAACGAGGGCAGAATACTCTTCGATTTGTACAAGGAGACGGGTAAGGAGAAGTACGTCAAGGCTATGGACCTGCTGTATAAGCAGATTGTCGGACAGCCCAGGACGGAGTACGGCAATTTCTGGCATAAGAAGATTTACCCCAACCAGGTATGGCTAGACGGCATCTATATGTCGGAGGTGTTCTACACCCGCTACGTAGCTGAAAAGGGCGACGGCGATTTCTCCGAGATAATCAGGCAGTTCGAAGGCGTGTTCGAGCATATGTACGACAAGGAAAAACACCTCTACTACCATGGCTGGGATACCTCCAAACAGGCGTTCTGGGCGGACAAGGAGACGGGACTTTCCAAGAATTTCTGGCTGCGTTCAATCGGCTGGTACACGGTAGGTTTAATCGACGTTCTCTCCTATCTTCCCGAAAGTGCGGTTGAAGAGAAGAAGATTTTAGGCGATATCTTCAAGACGACTATCGAGGGGTTAGAGGCGTATATCGACCCCGAGACGGATATGTTCTGGCAGGTGCCTAACTATATCGGAAGGGAGGGCAACTATGCCGAAACCTCCGGCTCTTCCATGATTGCCTATGCAATGATGAAGGGCGCAAGACTTGGCTATGCCGACAAGCGTTTTGCCCAGGTTGGCAAGAGGGTGTTCGAGGGTATCTGCAATAAGTACTTAACCGAGACCGACGGCAAGTTAAACCTTGGCGGTATCTGCCTGGTTGCAGGCTTAGGCCCCGAAACCAACAGGCGCAGGGACGGCAGCTATGAGTACTATGTATCCGAACCCGTTGTGGAAAACGACGCTAAAGGCACGGGCCCGTTCGTAATGGCGTACACCGAAATTAAACAGCTTTAAAAATAAATTTACAATCTGAAAATAACGGCGAGGATGGCGTTGTATATCCTCGCCGTTTCGTTAGTTATGAACAAAAATGGTGTGTCGTTTTCACATTAGTACTTGACAGCAATGAAATGTTGTAATAAAATGTAAATGAAATCCTGTAACATCGCGCATTACGTAATGTGCGGTGCGAAAGAAAAAAAGGAGAAAAAAGGATGAAAAAGCTCAAGGCAATTATTTGCATGGCAACGGCTGCAATAATGTCGTTTGCAGTCGTCAGTGCGGCAGGCTGTCATTCTCACACCTACTCGGATACGTGGGAGACGAGCGATACGCAGCACTGGAAAACGGCTACGTGTGAACACACGGATGAAATCGGAGAGTTGGGGGACCATGAGTTCAACTCCAGCTACGTATGTACGGTATGCGGATACAAGCATACGCATACATACGCTGACGAATGGACAAGCGATGATACTTCGCATTGGCACGCAGCGGAGTGCGGTCACGACGTCAAGAAGGGTACAGCTCTGCACAGGTTTGACGCAAATTACACCTGCACCACCTGCGGTTACCACCACGACCACAAGTATGCCACGGAGTGGAGCGTTGACGCTAACAAGCACTGGCATGCAGACACTTGCGGTCACGGTACGGTGAGTGCAGAGGCTGAACACGATTGGGACGAAACGTACACCTGCAAGGTCTGCGGATACTCTATGCTTAACGCAGGTATCAGCATTTCCAAGACTACCACAGAGTATACGCTTACCTCCAAAAAGCCCACAGTAGATATTCCCGTAAGCGATATAACGGTTAAGCTTGCAAGGGTTAACGAATCGCTTGTTCAGGATATAACCGACTATACGCTTGAATACTACAAGGGTGCTGAAAGGCTTGAAAACCTCAACGGCTTAGGCGGCGGTGCATACAACATCTGGGCTAAGGCTACCATCGATATCGGCGGCGAACAGGTTGAGTGCGAGAGCTTTATAATCGTCTACGTTATAGACGACCTCAAGTCTTTGTCGTTCAACAAGACGGCAGAGGGTACTGTAACCACGCAGGGCCAGAGCGTTATCGACAGAATGAGCGGCACCTGGTCGTTTACCGCAACCTATGCAAGCGGCAGAACCGAAACGGTGTATGCCGACGACGTGGCTATTTCCGGCCTGGATACCAACAAGGTTACGACCGGTTCGGCAGCAACGGTAGTCTATACCGTCTATAACAGCAAGGGTGTTCCCGTCTCTTCGACGGCAAGTATATTGTACACCGTTACCCAATCTCAGAACACGGTTATAACCAGCACTTACAACTTTGACGCTCTCAAGGCGACGCTGACTGCAACCGAACAGGCTGCAAGCTCTGTCGTTCTGCCTATAGGCGAGCTGGGCGGTAACCCGTTCGCAACCATATTGGCTGATAACACGGCCTGGTACAGAGGACCTACAAACAACCTGCTTGAAATTCAGCACGAAGCATTGAAGGTAACCATTACCGGCGTCGGCACCATTTCGCTCGGCGTATCTTCAACGAGCAGTTCGAACATTTCGTCCATTGCGCTTATGGACAGCGAGGGCAACTTCGTTGCAGGCACTATCGGCACAAGCAACATCGAAAGGGATGACGACGTAGACGCCTACAGTATTACGGGTAAAGACGGTAAAATTACCTTCATAATTCTCACCCCCGGTGAATACACCATCTGTACGGTTGACGACGTAACCGTCAACGGCGACGTTAGGGATACGAACAGGCATACCCGTATCAACAGTCTTGAAATAGTAGACGAACAGGTTGCAAATTGAGGTGAAAAAGATGAAAAAGAGAACGTTTAAAAAATATAATTCCGTTTTGTTGACAGGCATACTTTCAACCGTTCTTGCCGTGGGCGCCATAGGCGCTACCACGACGATGGTAGGCACGAAGAGTGATTTTTCGGCACGTGCCTATGAGAGCAGGTACGAAATAGATTCCGAAAAGATCGGAACGGGCAAGACCTACTACGTTGCGCCCGACGGTACCAGCGAGAATACCGAAAACAGCTCTCCCGAAAACCGTGCTAACCTTGCTTACCTGTTGCTTCACTCTGACGAAATTTTAAAACCCGGCGACAAGGTTCTGGTTGCCCCCGGAACGTACTATATCAATCAGGCCATCAGGGCGTATGCTTCGGGCGATACGACGGGATACATTTCCGTTATGAACGAGGATCCTACTCAGAAAGCCGTGCTTAACTTCAGCGGTCAGACGTTTGACGGCAACAACCGCGGCGTTCAGATCGACGGCGACTTCTGGTATTGGTACGGCGTGGATATCTGCGGCGCAGGCGATAACGGTATGTATATCGGCGGCAGCTACAACGTTATAGAAAACTGTGAGTTCTATAACAACAGAGATACGGGCTTACAGCTCGGCAGAAGCTACGGCGATTACGCCAACATAACCCAGTGGCCCAGCTATAACCTCATCAAGAACTGCACTTCGTACAACAACTACGATAACGAGACCTACGGCGAAAACGCCGACGGCTTCGCTGCAAAGCTCACCGTAGGTTACGGCAATATCTTCGACGGCTGTATAGCTTACCGTAACTCGGACGACGGCTGGGACTTGTACGCTAAGGCAGACTCGGGTAACATCGGTGCGGTTATAATGTACAACTGCGTAGCCTTTGAAAACGGCTACCTGGGCGAAACTCAGGAAGCTTTCAACGCTAAGTGCGGTTACACCAATGCAAACGGCGAATGGGTTTCGACCTATAACACCAAGTACGACGAGCCTGTAACCAACAGCTACACAACCCGTGACGGCGACGGCAACGGCTTCAAGCTCGGCGGTTCGATAATGGAGGGCGACGTATTCTTATACAACTGTATGTCCTTCAACAACCGTATGCACGGTATAACCGATAACTCCAACCCCGGCGTTCTTTC
>JBJFAG010000024.1:0-5577 GCA_051887795.1 Candidatus Coproplasma sp.
TTCTTCCCTGCTGATAGAGCTTTACATACCGAAATACTTCTTCACTCACGCGGCGTCGCTGGATCAGGGTTGCCCCCATTGTCCAATATTCCCCACTGCTGCCTCCCGTAGGAGTTTGGGCCGTGTCTCAGTCCCAATGTGGCCGATCACCCTCTCAGGTCGGCTACTGATCGTCGGCTTGGTGGGCCGTTACCTCACCAACTACCTAATCAGACGCGAGCTCATCCATATCCGATAAATCTTTGATCAAAAGAAGATGCCTTCAAATGATATTATGCGGTATTATCCGTCGTTTCCAACGGTTATCCCCCAGATATGGGCAGATTGCTCACGCGTTACTCACCCGTCCGCCATGTAGTAAACTACATTCGACTTGCATGTGTTAAGCACGCCGCCAGCGTTCATCCTGAGCCAGAATCAAACTCTTAAGTTTAATTTGTATAAAACACAAACTTTTTAAAGTTTATGGCTCTATCTCGACTATTTAAGTCTATTATCTTTGCTGACTTTGCTTTGTGGTACTAATGTACTTCAAAGTTATTGACAGAAACTTATTATCAAATTCGATAATTAAAATCGTTTCCTTCTATTCAATTTTTAAACTGCGTTAACCGAACTTCAGCTCGGTGCTCATTTGCGAGAGCTTTTCTATCTTAACATACTTATTAAGACTTTGTCAAGCATTTTTCAAAACTTTTTTAAGAAATTTTTTAATTTCTTTTCAGCAACTTTGCGCTGAGTTATAAGTCTTGAACAGACCCTTGAGCTTGGGCCAGGCTATCTTCAGGCGACAGCTTGATTAGTCTAACACATTTGTTATTTACTTGTCAAGCATTTTTCAAAACTTTTTTAAGAATTTTTTAAATTCTTATTTCAAGCTTTTGGCTGCCGAGGCAGGTTAACTTGAGTTTTGTTCGCCACTCACGTGACAGCTTGTATATAATACCAAGCCATGCGAATAAAGTCAATTCTTGTCGTAAAGTTTTTAAAAAAGTTTTTTAAAGTTAATTAATCTAACATTTTGTGAAAAATTCACAAGCTTGGCCTCCCTACGCGCGCGTGCGCGCGTGCGTGTACACGTGTGCGTATGTGCGCATGTGCGTATATTATTATGAAAGGGGTTTTGTGAAGATTTGCGCCAAGTTGAGCCACCCCGTTTAAAACTATTGCCTTTTCTGCAATTTTAGTATATAATTGAATTATGTTTAAGGTTTTGAGAATTATCAGTTGTATTATTGCCGCCGTCTGCTGTGCGGCGTGCGTATTCGTGTTTATCTACGCAGGCGTCGTCTGGGGCATCTGCACCCTTTTAGGCGCAGTGGTGTTTTTTGTACTGACAATTTTATTTAAACGTCTGCAGGAGGACGGAGAGAAAAAGGTTAGCCAACCCGCCGATTCCCCTACCCCTTCCGACGATAACGGGCAAGTTTAATAATTAAGGTTAAAATAACCCGCTGAACTTCAAAGTTCAGCGGGTTATAATTTTTTGGTGAATTATTAGAGAATGTTGTCTATGAAATCCTCGGGGTCGAACAGCTCCAAATCGTCAATCTTCTCGCCGACGCCTGCGAACACTACGGGGATACCCAGCTCGCCGCACAACGAAATGACAAAGCCGCCCTTTGCCGAACCGTCCAACTTAGTCAACACGATACCGTCAAGCTCTACGGCCTCATCGAACACCTCCGCCTGGTTGTAGGCGTTGTTGCCCGTGGTGGCATCTAACACGAGGAATTTGTAGAAGTTTGCGGAAGGGTACTCCCTTGCCACCACCCTTGACATCTTTTTAAGCTCCTCCATCAAATTTGACTTGACGTGAAGTCTGCCCGCCGTATCGACAATGACGACGTCGGTCCCCCTCGCCTTTGCAGAGGAGACTGCGTCAAACACTACCGCGGAGGGGTCGCTACCCTCTTCGTGCTTGACAATCCTCACCTTAGCCCTGTCTGCCCAGATTGAAAGCTGGTCGCTTGCAGCGGCGCGGAAGGTGTCGGCAGCGGCAACAGTAACCGTTTTACCCTGTCTTAAAAAGTACGAAGCGAGCTTACCGACGGTAGTGGTCTTACCCACGCCGTTGACGCCCACGAGCATAATTACGGCAGGGTACTCTATTTCGGGAAGGGGAGCTTCCTCCAGCTTTTCCTGCAAAATATCCTTAAGGCAGTCGCAGACGAACTCCTTTTCCTTAATCTTATCGTTTTTAACCTCCTGACGGAGTTCTTCGACGATTTCCTCCGCACAGCCGATTGAGATGTCGGAGCTGATTAAAATTTCCTCCAGCTCCTCATAGAAGTCGTCGCCTATCTTGTTCTTGCTGAAAAGTGCGTTTAACGCCCCGGAAAGCTTTTCCTTAGTCTTTTTTAAAGCACCTGCAATTTTTGAAAAAATACCCATAAATATACCTTATTATAACGTTAAAGTTGATTAACCGACTGCCCGTATACCTTAAGAAACGGTATCCCCGCCGAGCTTTGTCTCCACCTCGGAGAGCTTGACCGAGACGATTTTGGAAACGCCCTTCTCCTCCATAGTAACGCCGAACAGCACGTCCGCCTTCTCCATTGTGGGCTTACGGTGGGTTATTACTATGAACTGAGTACTTTGAGCAAACTTCTTTAAATAGTTTGCATATCTGCCAACGTTGGCGTCGTCGAGGGCCGCCTCTATCTCGTCGAGAATACAGAAGGGCATGGGCCTCATCTGAATGATTGCAAACAGAATGGCTATAGCGGTTAACGCCTGCTCGCCGCCCGAAAGCAGTGAGATTTTCGAAAGATTTTTACCGGGAGGACACGCGACGATTTCCACGCCTGCATCCAGGGGGTCGTCACAGCCCTCGTAGTCGAGCTGCAGCTCCGCCTTGCCGCCGCCGAACAGCTCCTTGAAGGTACGCTTGAAGTTTTCGTTGATGAGGTTAAAGCCCTCGTTGAAGATGCGGAGCATTTCGGTCCTGATCTCCTCCAACCCCTTGTTGAGGTCGTCGAGTGCCTTCTCCATATCCTCTTTTTCTTCAGTCATGTGCTTATAGCGCTCGCTGACCTCTTCGTACTCCTCAATGGCCGTAGGGTTGATGTTGCCGAGCATGGTTATCTGGCGTTTGCAGTTTATTATCTCGGAAGAGGCTGCGCCCACGTCGAAGTTTTCTACCTTATATTTAAGGCAGCCTTCGTAGTCCTCGCCATAAGTCTCCTCGATACGCTGCTGCAAAAACTCCAAATCGCTGTCCACCTTCTGCAGGTTTAACTCCTGATTATGCAGCTTTTGCGTAAGCGAATCTATCTCAACCGACAATTCGCTTCGGCTTGCGTCTATTTCGGCAACCCTTTGGTTTAACCCCTTCTTGCTCTCTTCAACCTGCGCAATCCTGGCATTAATCGAATCGAGCTTAACCCTCTCCTCGTCGGTGAGTGCGGCACGGGTCGACTGTTCCATAAAGTCGTCCTTCTGCTTCTGCAAAACGGGAATGAGGTCGGAGAGTCTGCCGTATTTTTCATACAGCGAATCCCTCTCCTTTTTAGCCTTTTCAAGGGCTTCGATGTTGGACTTCAACGCAGTCTCCAACGAAGCTATCTCCACCTGGATTGCAGTCAGCTTTTCAGCCTTGGCGTTACGCTCCTTGACGATCTTTTCATGCTGCTCGCTCATCGTATCGAGCTCCGACGAGGTCTTGTCCGACTGCAGCGAGAGCGCCGTTGCTCCCTCGCCCGCAACCGAATATTCGCTGTCAAGCTCCGCAAGCTTAACCTTTAGCTCTGCCGACGACTGCTTATAGACGGAAAATTCACTCTCCGTATCGTTTATCTGTACGGTAAGGCTTGAGAGCTTCTGCCTTGCTTCGGCCAGCTCTATGCGCTTACTCTGCAAGCTGCTATCGAGCTGACTGCGCTCCTGCCTTGCCCTTTCAAGCTCCTCCTCCGCTTCCGAACGCTTAGCCTCCGAACGGGCAAGCGTGGCCTTGACGGAGGCAATCTCGTCCTCTATCTCTTTAACCTTCCTCTCGTTTGCAAGGAGGTTTGCCGACTTCTCCCTACGGCTGCCGCCCGTCATCGTACCCGAAGTTGCAATGACGTCGCCGTCGAGCGTTACAATCTTGAATGCACGGGGATAGCGCTTTGCTATCAGAGTACCGCTGGAGATATTGTCGACTATCAACGTATTGCCGAGGACGTAGCCCACGGCGTTTAAATATCTTCTGTCGTATTTAACCAGATCAAGCGCAATGCCTACCGCGCCTCTCTCCCCGCACGCCGACTTGAGCTGGGGGGAATCCATTCTGGGCCTGACTGCGTCAAGGGGGAGGAAGGTGGCCTGGCCCGCCCTGGTTGACTTGAGGTAATTAATGAGGTAGGTGGCGTCCTCCCTGGTGGCCGTTATGACGTTCTGCATTGCAGCGCCCGCAGCCGTCTCTATCGCCGTCTCGTACGCCTCGTCACAGGATATGACATCCGCAAGCGTACCCATGATGTGAGAGGAGAGCGTGTCGCCCGTCTTGCCCGCGTCAACCTCCGCCTTGGCCTCGGAGAGCAGCCTTTTAACCGAATATATATAGCCTTCAAACCTGTCGCGCAGAGCGGAGTAGGTCTGGAGCGACTGCTGCAGCGAGGTTATGCCCGCCTGACAGTCGTAAACCTTACGTATAAAGGACTGAACCTTCTCCTCTGCAGTTTTAACCGCCTCTTCCGCCCTTTCTACCAGCTCGTTCTCGCTGCCCAGAAAGGCGTTCAGCTCACCCTGAGTTTTAACAGTGTTGTCGTACTCCTCTTTGAGGCGGGTATGCTGAGCGCGGAGCGACTCCATAGTCTTATCCATTTCGCCAAGGCGTTCGATAATGAACTCCTTCTTTGCCGAAAGGGAGCCTAAATTTTCCTTTAATTCGGACAGATCGCGGAAGGCGTCCAACACCTGTTTTCTGTGTTCGCCCGTGGCCATCTCGTAACTTGTAATACTCTCGGAGAGGGTGGCAATCTCACCCTGAAGCTGGGTGTACTGAGTGCGTAGGCGTTCTATCCTCTCCCTGTTTTTTTCAGCGTAAGTCTCGCTTCGCTTTGTCTCCTTGTCGATATCGCCGAGGCGCTTGACAGAAAAGTTCAGATCCTCCTGCGCCTGTCTCAGCTTTTCGCCGACGGTCTGCGCACGCTCTTTGAACAGCTTGCTGTCGCCCGAACTCCTCTCAAGACCTACGGTGTACGCCAACCTGTCCTCGTTGAGCTTTTTGAGCAACCCGTCCGCACCGGCTATCGAGCTTCTGCACTCCTCGTACTCTGCAAGCAATGCGGTATTTTCAGCCGTGTGTTTGGCGATCTGCTCCTTTAACGCAGCTATCTTTCCGTTAATCTTATCCCTTTCGCCCGCCGCGCTGTCGTGGCGGAATATGTACACGTTAATCTCGTTTTCCCTCAGCCTTTCGTAGAGGGCGTTGTACTTACGCTTATTTTCGGCAGCTTTTTGCAGGGGGCCGAGCTGACGCTCCACCTCGGTCATCTTCTGGGCAAACACAAAGAGGTTGTTCCTTGAATACTCAATCTTTCTCTCGGCGTCCGCCTTCCTGTCCTTGAACACGACGATACCCGTCGCCTC
>JBJFAG010000025.1:0-5577 GCA_051887795.1 Candidatus Coproplasma sp.
AGTAGCCAAAACAAATGCCCTTTGAGATTTTTCTCAAAGGGTTTAAAATGGAGCTACTGACCAGATTCGAACCGGTGACCTATTGGCACCCCCAAAATGCTTTCATTTTTGGGGACCCCGCAAAAAATAACATCAGGTGAGTACAACTCGAATTTAAACATTAACACAACAAAAAAGCACCAACCGAAAAAATCGGCTGGTGTTTTTTGTGGAGCTACTGACCAGATTCGAACTGGTGACCTATTGCCACCCCAAAAATGCTTTCATTTTTGGGGACCCCGAAAAATAACAGCAGGTGTGTACAGCTCGAATATAAACAACAAATCAATAAAAAGCACCAACCGAAAAGAATCGGCTGGTGTTTTTATGGAGCTACTGACCAGATTCGAACTGGTGACCTGCTGATTACGAATCAGCTGCTCTACCGGCTGAGCCACAGTAGCAATATGAAATATAGCTTATTCATATTATATCAAAAACAAAATAAAATCAAGCGTTTTTAACCTTGCTAAACATTTTTTTTAAATAATTTAAACTGTTGTGTATGTATATATATTTATACAAAAATAAGCAACCCCGCCAAAGAAGCTGCAAGCCCTGCGGCAGAGACGCAGATGCCGTATTTCATAAAGGTGAGGTTAGAAAATTTTTCGCCTGCCCTTTTAGTGATTGATGAGAACATAATGCCTGCAAGCGCACCGACGGGTGTTAACAAAGCTCCTAAATTTGAACCTACTATTGAAGCATAGATAGCTGCATTGCTCGCGTCCCCCGCCTGAATAACCGAGGAGAAGAGTACACTCATAGGTATATTATTAACCATGTTCGAAGCGAGGAAGGAGCCTATTCCGTATTCAACCAAAGGACTGTAATCGAGTACGTCTGCAATAAAGGCTGTAGCACCGCAATTATTCAATGCCAAAACGACAATGAACATTCCCAGAACGAACGGTATTAATGAGTAGGGAACTCTCGCCAAAGATTTGCCCAAAGCTACGGGCTTTCTGCGCCTGATTGCACAAACAAGCAGGGTAGCGATTATAAGAAAGACTGCGCAAGCGGCGCACTCAAGCCACATTTCAATATGTATATATTCGCTGATAACCAGGCTGATTGTGCATACAGCCAAAACCGAAATACCCAATATACACAAGGGTTTGTCTTTAATTTCAACCGTAAGCTGTTCAGCAGGTTTTTCAATGGACTCTCCAAGTGACTTGCGGAACATTAAAAGCAAAACTGCAAAAGTGGCAAGCCCCGCAAAAATTGTGGGAACAGCCATAACCGAAACGTACTTAGTGAACGTTATCCCTGCAGAGCTTGCAATATATACGTTAGTGGGGTTGCCGATCATCAACATCATGCTCCAGGTGTTTGCGGCGGCGAACTCGGCGATTAAAAATGGAGTAGCTTTAATTTTTGCATTCCTGCAAAAATAGAGTATGAAGGGCGTAAACGTTAGAATAACGATATCGTTAGAGGTAAAGACGGTTAAAACAGAGACAGTAACGTATAAAAGAATAAACAGTTTGATTTTACTGCTTCCCGCAGCTTTAAGCACTTTACAAGCTAAAAATTCAAAAAATCCTACCTCATCTAAAAAGATAGAGATTGCCGTAACCGATATGAACAGGGTTAAAATTTTAAGAGGGTTAACCGCCCCGACGCCCGTAATACCCTGCCAACATTCATCAAGGGTTAAAGGGGTAAACGCCACGGCGCATACCGCACCTAAAACCGCAATCAAAGGGTAGAGGGGCATGTTAAACTTTTTAATTTTAACTTCAGGCTTAACCAGCACGCATACAACTAAAGCAAGGCAGGTAAGCACAGCAATAATAACCGTAGCAATCATGCATTTAATGCTATCACTTTTGCACTGCAATGTTAAATCATTTTAGCTGAAAAGTATTTTTTATAATACAGAAAAGTAAAATATACCGTGTTAAAGATTATTAAAAACGTAAAGGTCTGGGCGGTTATATTATCGGTTGCAGCTATATCGGCGGTGTTATGCGTAGCTTTAGTAAAACTCTTCGGTGGCACGGCAATTAATTTTAAGGCTACGTTTTACTACGTCTGTTATAACAGTCCGCCCGATGAAACCTCTATGGTGTCAATCTCTGATTTGGTGCAAAGCTACGGCGGAGCAGGGTACATTGCAAGCAGTAACGGTTCGAGCTATGTAACCGTATCGTGCTATTATTCCGCAGATGATGCAAATTCGGTGTGTCAACAGCTTAATAAAAAGGGGTTAAGCTGTAACGTCGTCAAAGCTCAGACACCAGAAAGAAAGGTCTACGGCTCTGCAAAACAATACTCGGGCAAGTATGAAAGTGTTTTAAATACATTGTATTCAATCTCCCAGACCTGCTATAGCTTAGCTAACTCGGTTGATAATTTACAGGTGGGACAGAATGGGGCAAAGTCAATATTAAAGGAGATAGAGGTAACGCTGAACGGGCTTTGGGACGCTAACCAACAAAACTGTTTTGCAGACGAGCTGGACTATCTCATCACGGAATGTGAAGATATATCCTACGGTTACGTCTTTTCCTATGGCATCCGCAGACTGCAAATTGCCGTTTGCGACTGTATTGTTAACGTAAATATCTATTGACTAAAAATCTGACTTATGCTAAAATAATAAATAACGGAGGATTAAAAATGAGTTTAGCTGATAAAATTTTTGTTGATAATATGAACGACATTATTGAAAACGGCGTCTGGGATACTAAGCTGGAAGTTCGCCCCAGGTGGAGTGACGGAACCCCTGCACACACGGTTAAAAAGTTCGGTATCGTAAACAGGTACGATTTAAGTAAGGAATTTCCTATTTTAACCATTCGCAAAACTTATTTTAAATCGGCAGTAGACGAGCTGCTCTGGATTTGGCAGAAAAAGAGTAACAACGTCAAGGATCTGCACTCCAAAATCTGGGACCAGTGGGCAGATGAAAGCGGGAGTATCGGTAAGGCATACGGCTACCAGCTGGGTGTTAAAAACAAGTATAAAGAGGGTGAATTTGACCAGGTTGACAGGGTGTTATACGATTTAAAACACAACCCTGCAAGCAGAAGAATTTTAACCAACATATACAACTTTGCCGACCTGCACGAGATGAATTTGTACCCTTGTGCATACTCAATGACATTCAACGTGTCGGACGGAGTGCTGAACGGAATACTCAATCAGCGTTCAAACGATATGCTCACCGCAAATAACTGGAACGTTGTGCAGTATGCGGTTCTTATGATCATGTTTGCACAGGTTTCCAACCTCAAGGTAGGCGAACTCGTTCACGTAATTGCAGACGCACATATCTATGACAGGCACGTGCCTATGGTAAAGGAGATAATCACTCACGAGCAGTTTGCGGCACCTAAGCTTGAAGTTGACCCTGATATCAAAAACTTCTACGACTTTACAGTAGACAGCTTTAAACTCGTTGACTATAAGTGTGACACAACCAAGTACGACATACCCGTAGCGGAATAAGGAAGAAATATGAAAGCAATTTTACATGCAGACAGGGAGTGGGGAATAGGCAAGAAAAACGGTTTAATGTTCTCGATTCCCGCAGATATGAAATTTTTCAGGGAGACGACGACGGGCAACGTTGTCGTTATGGGCAGTAATACCTTAAAGTCCTTCCCCGGCGGAAAGCCCTTGAAAAACCGCACCAATATCGTTTTATATCCCGACGGCGAGGATAGGGGCGACTGTCTTATAGTTCACAGCTTAGAGGAGCTGTTTTCCGAAATCAAAAAGTATGAAGAGGATAAGGTTTTCGTCATAGGCGGTGCTATGATGTATAAAACCCTGCTTCCCTACTGCAGCGAAGTGCTTGTAACCAAGGTTGACGCAGTGGGCGGTGCGGACGCGTACTTTGAGAATTTAGACGAGAATCCTTCATTTGAACTTATATACACCTCCGAACCTGTAGAGACTAACGGTTATACAGTTTGGTTTACCACGTATAAAAACCTCTCGGTTAAAACATTATAAAGATGAAAAAAACTCAGAAAATAATACTGCTTTGTATTAATTTAATTTTGTGCGCACTAATTGCGGTGTGCACAAGTTTTTTTATGCAGGGGTGGAGTTTAACCGTAAAAATTGTATGTTATTGTGTTGCAGGGATTGGAGTAGTCTTTGAAACGGTAACCTTTATTATAAATAGAGAAGCTCTGTTTAAAAGCGGATTTATCCTGGTTGCCTTTGTGGCAATAACCGTCCTGTTCGTGGCTATAATAACACGGGTATTTTCGCTCGGCGATTTCCCGACAGACGAGGAAAAGACGCAAAGACTTATTGAAATAATCAAGGGGTTCGGGGTATGGGGATACCTTGTGTACTTTTTAATCCAGGTTCTTCAGGTTGTGGTGTTGCCACTGCCTGCGGCGGTTTGCTATATCCCTGGAAGTTTAATCTGGGGGCCGTTGACGGCGACCCTTATCGCTTCAGCAGGTGTGATTACAGGTTCCATTATTGCATATTTGTTAGGTAAATTCTGCGGTAAACCCGTCGTTGTATGGATAGCGGGTAGGGAAACTACCGAAAAATATACCAATATTTTATCTAAGAGGGGCAAGGGATTATTCTTGATTATGCAGATACTGCCCTTCTTTCCCGATGATATAATCTGCGTGGTTGCAGGGCTGACGTGTATGAACTTTGCTTATTTCGCTGCCGTCATAGTGTTTGTCCGTCCCGCAATAATTGCAATGTATTGCTACCTCGGAAGCGGTACGATAATCCCTTTTTCGGGCTGGGGAATACCCGTATGGATAGCAATCTTTGCAGTCTGCATAACGCTTGCTTTTCTGTCCTTTAAATATCAGGATAGGGTAGAAGCCTGGCTGGTTAAAAAGTTTAAACGCAAAAAGAGAGATAAATGCTCAGCTGAAGAGGAACAACAGCAAAAAGATACTGACAACGACAATTAATCTATAAGCATATCTTATAGATAATATAAAAAATACTTAATTTTTAACTACTGCATAAAATTTGTATATTTTTATTTTTTATGCTAATATTTATGCAGTTGTGTAATCGCTGTCCGACATACGGCGAAAAATCTATGAGAGATAAGGAGTATATTTATGTCATACGTACAGAAGGTTTTGGACAACCTTAAAAAGACCAACCCCAACGAACCCGAATTTCACCAGGCGGCTACAGAGATTTTAACTTCGCTCGAGCCCATGGTTAACGCTCACCCCGAATACGAGCAGATGGCTTTGTTAGAGCGTTTTGTTGAACCCGAAAGAGTTGTAATGTTCCGTGTTCCCTGGGTAGACGACAGTGGCAAAGTACAGGTTAACAAGGGCTACAGAGTACAGTTTAACAGTGCAATCGGCCCCTACAAGGGCGGCCTTCGTTTCCACCCTTCCGTTAACCTTTCGATAATCAAGTTCCTCGGACTTGAGCAGATTTTAAAGAACAGCCTCACAGGCTTGCCCATCGGCGGCGGTAAGGGCGGTTCTGACTTCAACCCCAAGGGTAAGAGCGACAGGGAAGTTATGGCATTCTGCCAGAGCTTTATGACCGAACTCTACAGACACATCGGCGCTG
>JBJFAG010000026.1:0-5573 GCA_051887795.1 Candidatus Coproplasma sp.
GTGCCGTTTGAAACTCGTATTCCACGTTATCTATGGTCATTCGTCCGCTTCCGCACCCTTCATACAGTTCAACTTGCGGCTCTTCGCAAACCCAGCTGCAATCATAATCCCAATAATATTTACGACAGCCTCGGCACCCTGCAACCGAAAACAGACCCAGGCACATTATAACAGACAATAACAACACTTTAATCATTTTACGCATAATCGGTTAACTCCTTACTCGCACGGTGAGAATTAGCGCCAAAAAGTTTTGTAACAAAGCCATCACGCTTCGAATACGGTAAACGGCATTGAATTTTATCTTTTTATTTCACGAATCATAGAGTACTCATTCAATAAAGTTCCGTCTTTTAACCGTATTGCATTAGGTTTCACGCCTGTTATTCTAAAACCCATTTTTTCATACAGCGCCCGCGCACGGCTGTTCCCCTCTACAAATTCAAGCTCTATTTGTAATATGTTTTCATTCTCTTCTGCTATACGTATCAGCTCCTGTAAAAGCCTTGTTCCGATTCCTTGATTCCAGAACTCCTTTAAAAGAGCGATTCCAATGCTTGCCCTATGCCCCGTCTTTAATCCCTTACTCCACGTAATATGGCAATTCCCTGCAAGTTTCCCCTCAACCAGGCATACGAGCATTGCCTCGTTATCCGATTCGTTTATTTTATCTATCAAAGCCTTTTCGCCTTCGGCAGTAAATCTGCTGCACTCCTCAGGATAGCGCAAAATAAAATCGGTTTCACCCGCTGAAATATAGAGATAATCTAACATACCCTGAATATCCTCATCCCTCGGACTGCGGATTAATGCACTTCTTCCGTCTTTAAGTATGTATACGATATCTTCAATTACCATGATTTACCTTCCATAAACTACGTTAATCAGTAAAATCATTATATCAAAAAACCGTTACGTTGCAAACAATTTACTGATAATTAGATAAAACTGCGTATATCGGCAACGGAATCAGGTTAATATCCATGGAGTACCGCACCGTAACGGTGGGAATTGCCCCTACAAAAAAAGGTGTCACGCTGCGGGCATTGCGGTTAGTGCAGAGCGCGCCACGCCGAAAGCTCCCGTTCCCCGCCCTGCGAAAAATAATTTACCCGCCAATGCAGGCCCCTTTCAGGTTGCCTGCATTGGCGGGTTGCTTTTACTGACAGCAAATTCTATTTAGCTTTTTCAATCCTGTTCAACTCTTCGTTCAGCTTTAAAAGCTGTTCTTTGGTTATCGAAATATTGGCCGTACCGAACATACTCGAAAGCCGTAAAAGCGTAAATTCGGACGCCATGACGATAAGCGATTGAAAGTCGAAGGGCAACTCCTTTCCCTTAGTTCCCTCTTTAAAAAGACTTTCCAACAGTTCTTTGCCCTGCGGAACGGCGATAATGTCTTTAACCTGTGAATTTAAGGAAAGATAACCGCTCTTTTCGGTGACGTCAAACCAATTCAATATGGCGCCCTTTTGCGCAAAGCGGTAGCTCTCGTTGAATTTATCCACCTTAACTATTTTGCTCTCGTCAATGCATTTACCCGCAACCGCCTTCAATTCGGTTACGCCTTCGTTGGGTACGATAAAGCGGTAGAAGTGGTAGTTGTTTCTCTTTCTGCCTAAGCTTTTTCCGTTTGCAAAAAGCTCCACCTCGTCAAGATTGGTATAGACCGTAACTTCGGTTGAAGTCTCGACGCGTTCTACGTATCGCTTCCCGCAGATATGGACGAACGGCTCTTCAGAGAGCCAGGCCTTATAGGCGTAGAAGGAGTCCTTTTTATATTTTCTGTCGAACGTTACCAGCCCCTTATGGTTCTGCCCCGCTTCGCCGCCCTCGTCGCGATTGTCTGCGCCGAAGTCAAACATGTTCCAGACAAACGTCGCCCATATATATTTTTTGGGGAAAAGCTGCTTGATGACCTCTTCGTGATAGCGTGCCTGATATTCTTCGGTATAGTCGCCCTGCACGGGTTTGGAGGAGTGCCAATTCAAAGCTTCGCAGCCGTATTCGCTTATACCTATGGGGATATCGGGGAACTCCTTGTGAAAGCTATCAAACCAGGGTGCATACATATCGTACGTACCGCCGTACCAACCGAAATAGTGGTTATAGCAAACGGCGTCGGGAATATGAATATACGGTTCGTTTTTACCGCACATAGATACGGCTGCAACTGCCGTCTTTCTCGTCGGGTCGAGCTTATGCGCCAGATCGTTTAATATCTTATGATTTTCCAATAAGTCATCGGTCGAACCCTTAATGGTTATTTCGTTGGACAGTGACCACACGGCGATTGAAGGGTGGTTATAGTTCTGCACAATCAGCTCGGTTAATTGGGAGACGGTGTTATTTCTCGCCGACGGCATATGTGCAGAGATATAGGGAATTTCCGCCCAGACGACAATACCACGCTCGTCGCACAAGCTGTAAAACAGCTCGTCGTGCTGATAGTGGGCGAGCCTGACTGCATTTGCACCGAGTTCGCAGATTAAATCCATATCCTCGATATGATGTTCAGGAAGGAGGGCGTTGCCTAAACCCAACCTGTCCTGATGACGGGAAACGCCTCTCAGCGGATAGGATCTTCCGTTGAGCAAAAATCCGTTTTGAGCATCTATTTCAATCGTACGGATACCGAAGCGGGTACAGACCTTATCGAGCGCCTTACCCTCTTTTACGATATTTGCCTCCAGGGTATATAAATACGGGTCGTCTTTGCCGTTCCACAGTCGGGCATTTTCTATCGTTATTACTGCGGTTGCCGGCTCCCCGTCCGCCTCTTTCTCAGCAACAAAGTTTCCGTCTGCGTCTTTAACGACGTACTTTACTACACAGCCGTCGGCGTTCACCTGATAGCCGGTTACCTCTATTTCAGCGGGAGCGAAAAGCTTTCCGTCCTCCTGAACGGCACGGGTAATGTCCGCTTTCGGCGTAATTTTAATTCCGTTGCCGCCGAAATATCCGAGGGCAAAGTGGGTATCGTCTACGCATACTATATTGACGTCACGGTACAAACCGCCGTAAAAGGTAAAATCGGCCGATTGCGGATAGACCTTTTCGTTTATGGAATTGTCTACGGTAACGGCGATAATGTTTTCATCTGACATATAGTCGGTTATATCTACACGCCATAACGAATAGCCCCCGTCGTGCTTTGCGCATAACTTGCCGTTTACAAAGACCTTAGCGCTTGAATTAGCGCCTTTGATCTCCAAAAAGTACCTGTCCGCAACGGGCAGATCGGACTTTAATATCTTTTTGGCGTAACAGCACCTGCCACGGTAATAGTCGTTGCCTCCGTCCTGGCCGTCAACGTTATTCCACGTGTGCGGCAAATCGACGTTGTTCCAATCGTTTGGAATTGCAGTTTTCGGTATTTCTCTGAATTTCTTTGTAAACACCCACCTTTTATTAATGTTGACTATCGTTCTCATTGCAGGTTCTCCTTTTACTGTTGATATAAATAGTATGCGTAATACGTTTCGGTTATTAATAAACAATACGGGCAGAGAAGCTTTGCCCGTATAATTTTGAATTTTTATTTTTTTGCTTTCTTTTCCTTCTTGGCCCGTTTCTCAGCCTCACGCATCTCGGCTTTAGCTTCCTTTTCAAGCTTCTTCTGCAATTCCTTCGCAGCTTTTATTTCGCTTGCAACGACCTCTGCGGAATAACGGATTATCTCCACCTTATAAGGGCTCATTTTAAGGTTGAAGGCGCTCTCGTTTTCTTCGTAAGCCAGTGCAACAAGCGCAATCTCGCCCTCCTGCAATTTACCGCAAACTCTTTCGATGAGCGACATGTTATTCTCTGCGTCAGAGCTGTCCTTGCTGTGTCCTATCAAAGCGCCAACCGTACCGCCGATAAGAAAACTTATAGGTCCTACGAACAGGCCGACTAAGCTCCCGACCAGCGCACCGATATGAGTGTCGTCAGTCGTGTCAATGCCCGTATCTACCATATCGCATTTAACAATTCTGCCGTCCTGTTTTCTGATAAGCGCAAGCTGCGTAACCTTGCAAGCCGAGCTTATCAGATCGTGCTTGACTTCGGTAAACGCCTTATAAGCCTCGCCCTCTTCTTCGAAAATCGTTACGATAATGTTGTCCATATAGAATCCTCCATTAATAATCAGTAGTTTTATTATAAACGAAGGACTTAAAATTACATTGACAGAAAAAGCCCTGCCGACTTTACACTTTTACATTTTTGTAAATATTTTGTCAATTATTATAAAGACTTTTAATACTGCCTTCTAAAAGATTGTAAAGTTTTTTGCTGAAATCTTCAATTTCGCCGTCGCTCGCATTTCCGTGTTGTAAACATATTCCCAATAGCCCGCTCGTAAAAAAATCTATTGCAACGGACACCTCCGACGGCGTTACAGGATAGGAAGAAATTTTCTTTAATAGAATTTTTTCTATCACCGTTCTCGTAGCCGTCAGAAATATTTCGCACAGCCGATAACCTGTAGCCGATTGAAACAGCTTCTTTGCCGTCTCTGCACCTCTGCACAAATGCTCAACTATTACCTTAACTATCTCCTGCGAGCTATTGCACTTGCCGCAATCGGCAACGATTTTATCTGCCGTGTAATGTGCATAGTATTCCGCAACGTCCAATATGTCGGAAAAATAATAATAAAACGTCTGGCGGGAAACTCCGCATGCGTCGGTAATTTTCTGAACCGTAATATTGTCAATATTATTATGATTGACCATTTCCGCAAGCGTCATTGCTATCTTGGTTTTCGTATCGACTGTAGCCATATGCATACTCCTTTACTGCATTATATCACATTTTCGACAAAATCAATAGTATTTTAATTTAAGTTCTACCGCACCCTTATCCGTACGGGCAATATGGGTAAATTATACTAAATCCACAAAAAAAGAGCAGTGCGTTTGCACTACTCTTTCCTTTTTGAAATCCGGCAACTTTCTATCCTCCCAACACGTGGTGTGTAAGTACTTTCGACGTAAACGAGCTTAACTTCTGTGTTCGGAATGGGAACAGGTGGATCCTCGTTGCTATCGTCACCGGAATGGTTATATAAACGGCTTTCGCCGGAGATATACAATTTGCTTTAAATGTTTCCCCACTTAAAGCATACGTTTTTCAGTTCTCAACAGAAGCGAAAACTGACAACTGCATAAAGTTTAAAGATTAAGTACTAAAGGCAAAGCCTCGTTAAAATCATAGCTATAATCTCTTATATTTAGTGGATTCGTAAAATTCGTTTAAAAAAGCTTATCTCAACTTTTTAGTTGAGTTCAAGCCCTCGACCTATTAGTATCGGTCAGCTACACACATTACTGTGCTTACACCTCCGACCTATCAACCTTGTAGTCTGCAAGGGGTCTTACTCTTTCGATGGGATATCTTATCTTGAGGTGAGTTTCACGCTTAGATGCTTTCAGCGTTTATCTCATCCGCACTTCGCTACCCTGCCGTGCCGCTGGCGCGACAACAGGTGCACAATAGGTGCGTTCATCCCGGTCCTCTCGTACTAAGGACAACTCCTCTCAAATATCCTACGCCCACGATGGATAGGGACCGAACTGTCTCACGACGTT
>JBJFAG010000027.1:0-5525 GCA_051887795.1 Candidatus Coproplasma sp.
AGCTTTTGAGAGAACGTGGCATTGCTAAGGCTGTCAAGAAGGAGAGCAGGGTTGCTGCAGAGGGCGCAGTAGGCGCATATGTTTCCACCTGCGGCAAGGTTGGCGTGCTTTTGGAAATCAACTGCGAGAGCGACTTCGTTTCCTCCGGTGAAAAGTTCCGCGCAATCGTTAAGAACGTTGCTGAAGTTATCGCTTCCGAGAAGCCTGCAGACGTTGACGCTCTGCTTGGCTGCACCGTTGACGGTATTACCGTTAAAGAATATATCACCAATGCAACCGCTGTTATCGGCGAGAAGATCGCTATCCGTAGGTTTGTAGTATACGAAACAGAGGGCAAGATCGAAACCTATATCCACATGGGCGGCAAGGTCGGCGTTATGGTAGAGGCTGTTGACTGCGCAGAGGGCTGTGAAGAGACCCTTCACGACGTAGCTCTTCAGATTGCAGCAAGCAATCCTTCCTACGTTACCGAGGAGGAAGTTCCTCAGTCCGTTCTTGACAAGGAAAAGGAAATCATGCTCGTTCAGATGCAGAACGACGAGAAGAATAAGAACAAGCCCAAGGAAATCCTTGAGAAGATCGTTATGGGTAAGATGGGCAAGTTCTATTCCGAAAACTGCCTTTTAAAGCAGGCTTTCGTAAAGGACGATTCCCAGACCGTTGGCCAGGTTATCGGCAAAAAGTTCAAGGTCGTTCGTTTCGTTCGTTGGACTATGGGCGAAGGCATTGAAAAGAGACAGGAAGATTTATCCGAAGAAGTTGCAAAGCAGGTTGCTGCAATGAAGAAGGACTAATTCCTGATTAAACCAGATTGAAAAAAGGTGTTTCTGCGGAAACACCTTTTTATTTTTTTATTTTGTCAAATCCACCCGACGGGGATTAAATCCAACGGTATGCCGTTTGTTGCGGTGGGATTTTCGGAATATCAAACCATATCGCCACAAGTTTAGTGCCTGGCGGGGTAATGCGGTCGCACCGCCTTGACGGGTGGCGTGTACGTCAAGCGCTCAGGCAATTAAGATACCTCGTAGCGGTCGCACCGCTTTGACGGGCGGCAGGTACGTCAAGCGCTCAGGCAATTAAGATACCTCGTAGCGGTCGCACCGCCTATGCGGCGTTGTCAAGTTCCTGACTTGCGTGGAAGGCGTCGATGAACTCGTTAATCTGTTGTAAGGATATGGTGTAGTTATCGTCGTCGGTGTTCTCTGCACCCCAGGTGTTTAAACCTAACAGGTTGCCGTCGATATCGCATAGCGCGCCGCCGCTGTTGCCGGGGTTGATAAGCGCGTTGTGGTGGAGTACGCTATAGCTTACGTTTTTTATCTGAGCCCAGCTGATCATCTCGCCATAGGTCACGATATTGTTCACGCCGCTGGGGTTGCCGACTGCCAGCACGAACTCACCGGGTACCATGTTGGTGTCCTTTCTTGCAGTGTAGTTTGCCTTGGGCAGGACGTAACCCGCTCCGCTCTGTTTTTTAAATCTGATGATTGCAATATCGTTATCATTGCCGTCGCTGCATACAACTGAGACGTCGGTGGGGTGGTACTGCCCGCCATAGGTTGTGCCGTATATGTCGGTTACGGTGTAGATAGTGCTGTACGTTACGCCGTCTACAACGTTGGTTATAACGTGGTTATTGGTCAAGGCGTAGTAATAATTTTCATCCTCTTCAAACACGACGCCGCTGCCCAGGCTCGTACCCTGATACCTGGAGAACCAGCCCTGGTTCTTGTAGTACATGGTATCGATGGAGATATTAAATTCACGGATTTTTTCCCTTACGTTCATAAGGCTGTCGGCGGTAATCTCCGTTTCGGACTTATAGTCGGAGACGGGCGTGGTGTTCTGAGTCAACGAGGTGATAAGGTTACACCCGCAGAAGCTTGCAGTGCATACCGAAGCTATTATTGCAAAAACCAAAGCTCTAATCTTTTTCATTTTCGGCTCCTTGAATTACTTCAAATATATAACAGTTATTTGGTTAACTTTGTTGGTAAAGATTAACATATTACTATTTTAACCCTATTATAGTAGCTTTTACAAGTCGGTTCAAGCGTTTTTGTAAATTTTCGTCAAACTTTCATTAATCCAATACAAATTTATTATATGTTTAGTATTGCTTTTAACCGTTCTAATATGTTATAATTATTCAGTAAAAGAGAAAATAGGGGGAATGTTTTATGCAATCCAAGTACAAAAGAGTGCTAATCAAACTTTCGGGCGAGGCGTTGGCGGGCCCTGACGGCCACGGCGTGAACGAGGACGTAATGGACAAAGTCGTCAAGCAGATTGTTGCCATTAAGGAGATGGGCGTGCAGATAGCTTTAGTTATCGGCGGCGGTAACTTCTGGCGCGGCAGACAGGGTAAGGCTATGGACAGGGCCGTTGCAGACCACATGGGTATGCTTGCAACCGTTATGAACGCCCTTGCCATGATGGACGCTCTGGAGCGCCACGGTATCCCTACCAGAGTGCAGACGGCACTCATTATGACCTCGGTGGCAGAGCCCTACATTCTGCGTAAGGCGCTCAGCCATTTTGAAAAGGGCAGGGTAGTAATCATGGCGTGCGGTACGGGCAACCCCTACTGCTCCACCGATACGGCAGCCGCACAGCGTGCGTGTGAAATTCAGGCAGACGTGCTGATGATGGCAAAGAATATCGACGGCATCTACGATAGCGACCCCAAGATTAATCCCGACGCCAAGAAGTACGACCATATCAGCTACCTTGATATCATCAAAAACGGCATTAAGGCGATGGACGCAACCGCCGCAACTATGTGTATGGAGAACAACATTCCCGTTGTCGCATTCGGCCTCAATGAGGAAAACAGCATTGTAAGGGTTGCCTGCGGTGAAAAGTTAGGTACCCTTATCGACAACGGTTAATTTTATAAATTATCAATTGAAAAGGAGAAAATATATATGGAAAACGAGTTAATTGACGAAATACTGCTCATTTTAGACGACAAGCTTACAAAGGCTGTATCAGTGCTTGAAGAAGATTATGCCGCTGTAAGGGCAGGCAGGGCTAACCCCCATATCTTAGATAAGATTATGGTTGATTACTATGGCGCCATGACGCCTGTAACCCAGATGGCTAACGTATCCGTTCAGGAGGGCAGATGCCTTGTTATCTCCCCCTGGGACGTATCTGCATTGAAGGGAATTGAAAAGGCAATTCAGATCTCCAATATCGGCATTAACCCCACCAACGACGGTAAGGTTATCAGGCTTGTATTCCCCGAACTCACCGAGGAACGCCGTAGGGATCTGGTTAAACAGATTAAAAAGATGGGTGAAGATACCAAGGTTGCTCAGCGTAACGTGCGCAGGGAGGCAATGGACGGCCTTAAGAAGCTGAAGAATGATAAGTCCATCTCCGAGGATGAGTTCTCCGCAGGTGAAAAAGACGTTGAAAAGATGGTGTCCGAAGCCGTTTCAAAGGTAGAAGCCCTCGTTACGGCTAAAGAAAAGGAAATAATGACTATATAGTCGATATTATCCCCATAACTGATTTCCTGAACGTATCTTTTTGCCCCTGCCTGTGTTGAGCGGTATTGACGTACGTCCGCGTACGCCTGCAACCACTCGCCTTGGCAGGAACAAAAATCTCCCGTTCACGACGCTTTGCGGTTCTGAGCAGAAAAATTTACATGCAAATGTACATGGTATTTTTAAGAATTTTTCTGCTTATAACAATTAGCTGTGAGAATAAATCGTTGTTATAAGCAGTTTCGTTGTACTTAGAGAATTTTAGTACAAATCTGATTAATTATGGCTAAAAATGTAATTACAAACACGCCTTTGCACGTCGGGTTGATTATGGACGGCAACGGGCGCTGGGCGGAAAAGAGGCTTATGCCCCGCAGTGCAGGCCACTCTGCGGGAATGAACAGAATGATCGGCCTTGCAAAAAAGGCAAAGCAGCTGGGCATTAAGTACTTTACGGTATACGCACTCTCAACCGAAAACCTCTCCAGGCCTAAGGAGGAGCTGGATAAGCTGTATGAGCTTATCTTCAACTACTTCTCCAAAAACGTAAAAAAGCTTGTAAAGCAGGGTGCAGGCGTCAGGGTGATAGGCGATTTGTCCCTTCTGCCCAAAGACGTTGCGGACGTTATCTCCGAAAACGTTGCCTCTTCCCCCAAGGAGGCCGATTTTGTATTTGTAATCGCCCTTGCCTACGGTGGCAGAGGGGAGATTGTCAATGCCGCTAAACGTGTGATAGAGAGCGGGGAGGAGCTTGACGAGGACAGCCTGTCCTCCAAGCTGTACACCGAAGGTCTGCCCGACGTCGACTTCATCATTCGTACGGGCGGGGAGCTTCGCCTTTCCAACTTTTTAATGTGGCAGGCGGCGTATGCGGAGCTGTACTTTACCGATACGCTCTTCCCTGATTTTACTGATGCTAAATTTGAAAAGGCGATTGCCGATTTCTCATCGCGTAAAAGGCGGTTCGGCAACGTTTAAACGGCTGATTGTCGGGCTGCAATAATACTAAATAAGGTAGATTTTTAATGAAAAAAAGGGTTATAACAAGCGTAGTATACGTTATAGTAATGTTATGCCTGTTGGCAATGAAAATTTTTATTCCCCCCACGGAGACGGGCGTTGAGTTCGGTGCGTTAGGTATCGACATACTCTTCACTCTTATTTCCGTGATAGGAGCATACGAGTTTACAAGGGCGGTTGGCGAGCATAAGAACCCCGGCGACGGCGGTATTTCCAAAATACAGCGCGGGTGCGTTCTGGTGACGTGTGCGCTGATCATCCCCGTTTTCTCCATAGTGAAGATGATTTCCGTGCATTATGCGGCGCTCAACGGAACGTCCTCTTCCGACCCCATTGGCGGGCCTGCGCTCATTGCTCTTTTGACGGTAACCAGCCTTGGCGCTATGGTGACGGCGTCTATGACGGTTTTCGATCACGACAGAAGCGATCTGAAGAGTACCGCCTATTCACTTATGTGCATACTCTACTGCGGTGCGCTTGTCTCGGTTGTAGCCAACATCAACCACATGATTGAAAATTCGGCTATCGCCATTACCATGCTGATTGCGGTGGTACCCGGTGTGGATACGTTCGCCTTTATCTTCGGCCATCTGTTTGGCAAACTGCTTCCCTTAAAGCTTGCGCCCAAGACTTCGCCCAATAAGACGGTTATCGGTGCCGTCGGCGGCGTTATAGGCGGTATGTTTGCGGCAATGGTTGTATGGTTACTCTCCGAGTTTGCGGGTTTCCCCACCTTTAATTATTCGGGCGTATTGCCTAAGTGGCTGGTGCTAATAATCTTCTCCATACCCACTTCAATCCTGGGCCAGCTTGGCGACCTGTTTGAAAGTGCGGTAAAGCGCGGATGCGGCATTAAGGATATGGGCAACATACTGCCCGGCCACGGCGGTGTTCTGGACAGGTTTGACAGCACGCTCTATGCCGCAGTATCAATCGTCGTGTGCTTCATGATGATTTAAAAGAAGTCGTTAATTGAAATTAAATTGCCCCGTTTCGGGGCAATTT